>NZ_PNCV01000163.1:0-2317 GCF_005886925.1 Pseudoalteromonas sp. S3260 | reverse complement strand
GTGTCACTAGGACAACTGAATAGTTTAGACTCGATTCAGACGAGCTTTAATAACACTACCCTACTGTATAATAGTAAGTGGCGTCCCCAAGGGGATTCGAACCCCTGTTACCGCCGTGAAAGGGCGGTGTCCTAGGCCTCTAGACGATGGGGACACTAAAAAGTGTCACTAGGACAACTGAATGGTTTAACTCGTTTCAGGCGAGCTGCTTAATAACACTGCACTTCCCTATTTAAAATAAGTAAGTGGCGTCCCCAAGGGGATTCGAACCCCTGTTACCGCCGTGAAAGGGCGGTGTCCTAGGCCTCTAGACGATGGGGACACTAAAAAAGTGTCACTAGGACAACTGAAAGTTTAGACTCGATTCAGACGAGCTTTAATAACACTACCCTACTATATAATAGTAAGTGGCGTCCCCAAGGGGATTCGAACCCCTGTTACCGCCGTGAAAGGGCGGTGTCCTAGGCCTCTAGACGATGGGGACACTAAAAAGTGTCACTAGGACGATTGATTAGTTTAACTCACATCCTGAGCTCTTAAGGTAATGGCGTAGAGTACAAATAAAGACTCGAGCTTTATGTGTTACGCTATTTTCTCGGTAAAACCGCCTTTAACTAAAAAGTTAAGTGGCGTCCCCAAGGGGATTCGAACCCCTGTTACCGCCGTGAAAGGGCGGTGTCCTAGGCCTCTAGACGATGGGGACACAGAAAACTGCTACCCTAGGACAAACACTAAAAATTGGTGGAGCTATGCGGGATCGAACCGCAGACCTCTTCGCTGCCAGCGAAGCGCTCTCCCAGCTGAGCTATAGCCCCAACTTATTCAATACGCTCGGTGATAACCACGTCGTGTATCGCTTAGTGCGGGGCGCATTCTATGCACCCCCCAAAATAAAGTCAACAGTTTTTTGTGCGACATTATTTAAATGGTTTAATTTTCAACAAACTGGCTATCATACATGCTAAAAAGTAGATTTTCATACTATTTAGTAACCATGAGCTACGTTAAGTGTGCCACATTTAAGTTTGAGTTGAGCATAACGACCCTGTAATACTAAAAGCACCTATTCACATCGGACTCAAAAGGTATACATTTATATGCAAATTGAGTTATCACTGCTTTTCTCCTAAAACGGGCCTACTTCCATCATAGTCTAGCTGGATTTTATTAAATGCTAATTGTAAAGCTTAGCTATGCTAAGCGATAAACAACTTGCTAATTTGAGTGGTTTAAACAATTGAATAACATAGGCAGGATGATCTGAACTAGAAAGCTTTACTTTGATTTCTTGGTTGCAACCCTGACTCGGCAAATCAATTACTACTAAATTGAATTAATTTTCATCCTTAAAAAGCAACAGAACTCACTTTAGTGAATATAAATATAGTTATTTTAACCCCTAGCCAAAGCTGCTTATTGTTCGTTTTATGTTACCTTGTTGATAAAGTGAACACTATTTGCATTGCATTGATTATAAAAGCTTCATTCAGCACATTTTTATCATTCAAGTGTTGACACATTTACAAGTCTATCTATAATAGCGCCCCACAACAACGCAGCAATGTGGTGTTGTTTAGATGCGGGTGATTAGCTCAGTTGGGAGAGCATCGCCCTTACAAGGCGAGGGTCACTGGTTCAAGTCCAGTATCACCCACCACATTTTAATGTGTCGTATCTAATATTCTATATGGGGCGTTAGCTCAGTTAGAAAAAAGAGAGCTCACCGTTATTTACAAGTAACGGCAAGGTTCACTGGTTAAAGTCCAGTACTATTAAACTTTAATAGTAGCGTTTTAATTTATATGTGGGTGATTAGCTCAGTTGGGAGAGCATCGCCCTTACAAGGCGAGGGTCACTGGTTCAAGTCCAGTATCACCCACCACATATATAATCTATTATTATTTTAATAGTCATGTGTAAATTTGTAATATGGGTCGTTAGCTCAGTTACAAGAAATGAGAGCATCACCGCTATTTACAAGTAACGGCGAAGTTCACTGGTTAAAGTCCAGTACTATTTATTTTAATAGTAGCGTTTTAATTTATATGTGGGTGATTAGCTCAGTTGGGAGAGCATCGCCCTTACAAGGCGAGGGTCACTGGTTCAAGTCCAGTATCACCCACCACATATAAAATCTATTATTATATTAATAGTGATATGTATTAAAATTGTAATATGGGTCGTTAGCTCAGTTACAAAAAATGAGAGCATCACCGCTATTTACAAGTAACGGCGAAGTTCACTGGTTAAAGTCCAGTACTATTTATTTTAATAGTAGCGTTTTAATTTATATGTGGGTGATTAGCTCAGTTGGGAT
>NZ_PNCV01000162.1:0-2890 GCF_005886925.1 Pseudoalteromonas sp. S3260 | reverse complement strand
AAAGGTCAACAGACCCTAATTAATGCTGTACTTTGACTAGGTTCAAACAACCCAGATAAAAAGTTAATTTCTTCGTCAGACAAATCCATGTATTTTCCTTAATACGTAAATTGCAGATTCTATTCCTTACAAGGTTACTGCCCAATGAATGACCAGTTTATTATTTTGTAAGATTTGGCCTGTACGGCTTTATTTTTATACAATTTATAATCTCAGCTTTCCTGGTTGAATTTATAAGTAATTGATTTAAATTAATTATATTTCATTTTAAGCTTGTTTAGTTAAATCACTGAATAAATCTTTTGGTATTCTAACCCCAATAACAGCAATAAGTTAAGTAATAAAGTGTACAAAATTAAAGCGCTCTGCAACGTTTTTATACCAACTATGCGTAAATGAGACTTAGGTCTAGCTTACTAAGCATAAGGAAATACTTAGAATAGCGCCCAAATAATAATGGGGTTTAAGGGGTTCCAAATGCAATTAGAACGAATTCGTCATAGTGATTTACACAACAAAGTGATGTCTGCAGAGCAGGCCAGTTTATTTATTAAAGACGGCATGACCGTGGGCATGAGTGGCTTTACTCGTGCTGGTGAAGCGAAAGCTGTACCACGTGCACTTGCCGAGCGTGTACGTGAAAACCCAATGAAAATTAACCTAATGACGGGCGCGTCATTAGGTAACGACTTAGATAAGCTACTTACTGAATCAGGTGCGTTAGCGCGTCGTATGCCATTTCAGGTAGACAGCACATTACGTAAAGCAATTAACAACGGTGAGGTCATGTTTATTGACCAGCATTTATCAGAAACTGTTGAACAGTTACGTAATCATCAGTTAACTATGCCAGATGTAGCGGTCATTGAAGCCGTAGCTATTACAGAAGAAGGCCATATAGTACCTACAACGTCAGTGGGGAACTCAGCAAGCTTTGCTATTTTTGCTAAAGAAGTAATTGTAGAAATTAACATGTTACATCAGCCAGAGCTTGAAGGGCTGCATGACATATACATTCCATCGTACCGTCCAACGCGTACACCCGTGCCACTAGTGAAAGTAGATGACCGTATCGGTAGTACTGCTATTCCAATAGATCCGGCTAAAATTGTGGGTATTGTATTTACCAATCAAAGTGACTCATTTTCAACAGTAACCGACCCAGATGCCGATACCGCCTCTATAGCACGCCATTTAGTTAACTTTTTTAAAGAAGAAGTAGCACAACAGCGCATGCCTGCAAACTTAGGCCCATTACAAGCGGGTATTGGTAACATAGCCAACGCAGTCATGATGGGTTTACTAGACTCAGATTTTAAAGACCTCACTATGTACTCAGAGGTACTACAAGATTCTACCTTTGACTTAATTGATGCGGGTAAACTTAATTTTGCCTCTGGGTGTTCAATTATTTTATCAGAGCGTTGTAACGCACAAGTATTTAATAACCTTGAAAAGTACCGCGATAAGCTGGTACTTCGCCCACAAGAAATGTCGAATCACCCTGAAATTGTGCGTCGTTTAGGTATTATTGCAATTAACACGGCACTTGAGTTTGATATATATGGCAACGTTAACTCAACTCATGTGTGTGGTACTAAAATGATGAACGGTATTGGTGGTTCAGGCGACTTTGCACGTAATGCGCATGTATCGGTGTTTGTAACTAAATCAATTGCTAAAGGCGGCGCTATTTCAAGCGTGGTACCTATGGTAAGCCATGTCGATCATACCGAGCACGATGTTGATATTTTAGTGACCGAGCAAGGCCTTGCTGATTTACGTGGATTAGCGCCACGCGAACGGGCTGTTGAAGTAATTAAACACTGTGTACACCCCGATTATCGCAACGCTATGCTTGATTACTACGAGCGTGCTTGTGTACGTGGCGGCCATACGCCTCATATTTTAGAAGAAGCATTCAGCTGGCATACCCGCCTTGAACAACAAGGTACAATGAAGCAAAGCTAATACATAAAACCCCGCATTTGCGGGGTTTTTACAAATACTTTTAATTTTGCTTTACAGAATGTTGTTATGACTTTGCCTATAAGGCGGTTTAAGTTTTTACTGTGTGCTGTAAAATAACAGCATATTTTTTACAGACTCGCTATGGCGAGCAACACATAGAGCAACCACAATGGAAAACAAACTAACTGCAATCGACACCCTCGCTGAACTTGAAAGTTTTTTACTGCAAGTTGAAAACGGCGGCTTAGGTTTAACCGGCGTAGCAGGCGTGGGCATGGCGACTAACAATGCTGACGGCAGCCGTTTTGTAGCCGTGTTTGATGACAAGCAACAACTTTTATTAGCACGCGAAATTACCGAAGAGATTTTCCAAAGCGGCCAAGACATGGTGCGCAACGGCGTAGGGCGTAAGCATTAATTCCTTGCTACTAATCTAAAAAGCGCCAAATGGCGCTTTTTTTGTGGTTTATTTTAAACAGCTGTAAAATATAAAATAAATTTATACTAACGGTGCTCTTTGTAATGGTTTTACTATATAGAAACAAATAATCGATAAGGTGAGATTATGATGATTCAACCGTTATTAGGTGTTAGTTAGTATGGACTTTATTGCTATCGCATTTTTCTTATGTGTTTACTATGAAAGTTCAAACCGAGGGCACTCAAAAAACGTTAGATATATTGTTTGATGACGGCATTGTTTCAAATTACACGTTTACCAATGGCACAGCGCCGCAAATGAGTATTAATTAATACTAAGGGCGGTATTTTTAAAAGTCCCGCCCTTAATTCACTCAAAGTAATTAAGCCTAGCGTTCAACAATTACGGCAGTGAATCGCCCCGTGTTTGCCAGAGACTCAATAACTTGAGAAACTGGAACTATGAAAAAATCAAATCGCTATACATCAGAATTTCGTG
>NZ_PNCV01000161.1:0-4497 GCF_005886925.1 Pseudoalteromonas sp. S3260 | reverse complement strand
TAGCCCGTAGCCCGTAGCCCGTAGCTTAAGTTAGATTAATCGCCAAAAATGTTTAAACAAAAAAGGCGCTTCCGGTTAAGGTAAGCGCCTTTTGTTATTTTAACTGCTACTTATTTTACGATTTTCATTTCGTCTAATAAGTTTTGGGCGTTATCTACTTTATCCATTACCCACAGCATGTAGCGTGAATCTACATGGATTGAGCGATTTAGCTCTGGGTTGTAATCCCAATCACCAATAATGCTTTCATACACACCGTCAAACAGTAACCCTACCAGCTCAGCTTTACCATTAAGTGTTGGTGAACCTGAGTTACCGCCAGTCGTGTCAACGTTTGATAAAAAGTTAACCGGTACGGTATTCATGCCACCTGTGTAATCACCATAAAGCTTGGCTTTAATTTGCTCTTGCAGCTTTTTAGGCGCATTAAATGGGTCAACATCGGTGTTTTTAGCCAGCAACCCTTCAAGTGAGGTAAACGGCGTGGCCACTAAACCATCTTGCGGAGAATACCCGCCTACCGTGCCGTAAGTTACACGTAATGTGCTATTTGCATCGGCGTAAACCGGTTTGTTTTGCGCTTTGTTAAAGGCAATAATCGCACTCATTAACTCTGGGCGAGCGGCTTGTAACTTACCTGCAAGGGCTTTTGACTTATCTTCCTCAGCTTTCATTACCGTGAATATGGCTTTTGCATATTGCATGAATGGGTCTTGGCTTTGGTTTAATTGGCTAAGCGTTTGCTCAAATAATGAATTACGTACAATTTCGTTATCAAGCGTTGATTTAGCGTACATTTCATCAAGTAATGCACTTTGTTTTGCTTTATCAAAACCGTTTTCTAAAGCAAAAGCTTTATCAATTTCACTAAAACGCTCTGCTTTAGGTAATGCTGCATATTGCTCTAAAAAGTGCAGTAATATAGCTTTATCTACGTTTGCATCAAAGCGACGTGACATACGCTCTAAACCCGATTTAATACGCGGTAAATCACGTTCTTGATAACCCGATTCACGCTCGCTATTTGGCTTTTGTTTTTCATAAGCTAAACGGTATAAACGACGTGCCGTGCTGATCATTTGTGAACGGTGAACATAGCCTACCATACGGTCGCGCTCACTGTGCTCTTGCGATTGTGCAACAAGTGCTGATAACTCATTAAGTACATTACCGTAGCGCTGTTTACGCTCGCTATCGCTGTTTATCCAGTTTGTAAGTTCTTGTTCAAACTGCTTTTTACGCTCAAACATGGTGCCTTTTTTAAAGCTTTCGATCATCGAACCATAGTTTTTAATGTAGTTGTTATAACCAGCTATGGTGCTTTCGTAAGCAATACGTGCTTTGCTGCCATCTTCTGAGTTTTCTTCAATCAGTGACACGTATTTAGTATTGTGCATGCGCGCTTTAGGGTAACTGTCGTTAAATACATAATCGACCTCTGCCGCAATACGGTAACGATTGGTTCGTCCTGGATAGCCAGTAACCATGACAAAATCACCCTCTTGCACGCCTTTAGCACTTACACTTAAGTAAGACTCAGGCACGTACGGTACGTTGTCTTCGCTGTACTCTGCTGGTTTGCCGTCTTTACCTACATAGGCGCGGTAAAAACCAAAATCGCCTGTGTGACGCGGCCACATCCAGTTATCGATATCGCCACCGTATTTACCTACGCCCATAGCAGGTGCATACGCTAAACGTACATCTTTAATTTCCAGCGATTTAATAAGGTAAAACTCTAAACCACCATGAAACGAATATACATTACAACGGTAGCTTTCATCGGCTTCACACTGTGCAACGAGGGCTTTTTGATTTTTTTCTAACGCATCGTAGCGTGCTTTTGCACTTAGCTCGTTAGTGCCGCTAATTACTTTATCAGTCACGTTGGTCACTGTTTCTGTAACGTACACACGCGAACCTGGCGCAGCAGGTAAATCTTCAGCCGGTGTTTTTGCTAAAAAGCCGTTTTCAAGTATGTTGTTTTCAGGTGTTGAATTATATTGCACTGAGCCATAAATACAGTGATGGTTAGTAACAACCAACCCCTTTGGCGAAACAAACGAGGCTGTACAACCGCCTAAGCTAATAACCGCATTCATTGGAAATTCGGTTAATTTTGAAATTGAATCAACACTGATTTCAAGGCCTTTGGCTTTTAAGATTGATTCCAGCTCTGGTAGCTGATGAGGTTGCCACATACCTTCATCGGCATTGGCCGCAGAAGAGAGTGCCAGTGAACAGGTTGCTACCAAAGTGGCAACAAGAGGTTTTAAACGCATTATAGAATCCCTTTTATTATTGAACCTGCAGATTACTCATTAAGTATGAGTAAGGTCAACTGCGCTGAGATAAATTGTTACAATATAGCGCCCAATAAACAAAAAAGGAGCTAAGCTCCTTTTTTAACTGTTGATGATGCGTTGTTTTATTAATCTTTTTTCACATCGTTTGGATGCGCAACACCCATCCATGCTTTAAATAATGCTTTTTGCTCATCAGTGGCATTTTTATTCGCAACCACTTTTTTAGGTTTGTCGAAATCTTCAGACAACACAAGCTCAGTCGCCATTAAGGCATCACGACGAATAAAATCAACAGTGACTTTATCGCCTACTTTAAAGGTTTCTAAGCTGGCTGTTAAGTCTTTACCTACATGCTTTTTATTAATAGCGACGAGTTTATCGTCGGTGGTTAAGCCGCCTTGCCATGCTGCACCATCGCGGCGTACATGGGTAAGCATAAGTAACTCGCCAGTATTTTTAGTAAATGCATCTAAGCTTGGTGTGGCCTTGGCTTTTTCTGGTAATTCAAAGCTTAAACCTACTTTTGCTAGCAGTGCATCAAAATCAAGGTTGGCTGGTGAGTCAACATTTGCCTGCCACCACGCGCTATAATCACGCCCTGATAGTTGTTTTAAAATAGCCAGTACGTCTTGCTCAGTAAACCCTGCCGGTAATTTATGTTGCTTATAAAGTTCGTTGTGTACGTCTTTATAGCTAATTTTACCTTGGCTATTTTCAAGTAGGTCGATATCTAACGCCATCGACAATAATGAACCTTCAAGATAAATATTAGTGCTGTAGTTACGTGCGTGATCGCCGCCTTGGTTTATCCATTTATCAAAACTGGTTTCGCTGGCACTTTGCACTTCACGCCCCGGTGTTGTGAGGTGGCGGTTAATGGTTTTGCTTAATACTTTAAAAAATTCATCGGTGGTTTGAATACCCGAACGCACTAATAAATGATCTTCAAAATAGCTGGTAGAGCCCTCTGCTATCCAAAGCAATTTTGAGTAATTAATATTAGTGTAGTCATAGGGTGCAAGCCCTTTTGGACGGTACGCTTTTACATTCCAAGTATGTATAAACTCATGAGCTGCAGTACTTATAAAACCTAAATAGTCTTCACGTTTAGCAAAGCGGTCGCGTGGGCGCTGAATAATCGTTGAGTTTAAGTGCTCAGTTGCCCCGCCTGCGCCTGATGTAGCGTGTACCATAAATACATAACGTTCATACGGGTAGCTGTCCCAAATCACATTGCCGGTAGCCACTAGCTTTTTCAAATCAGTTAGCATCAGTTCAATATCGTAATTACCCTCACCCCATACCACCAGTTCGTACTCACGACCATTAACTTTAAAAGTGCGTAGCTCGTTAATACCGGTTTCGATTGGCGAATCAACTAATACATCGTAGTCACTGGCTTTGAAGCTGTGCTTATTTTTATAATTTTCCATGCCTGACACAGAGCGCCATGCTTTGGGGACGTTTAATTCAACCGTTACTGGCTCTTGGCGAAATGATTCGCTAAACATAAAAAAGCCTGATGCATCAATAAAGGCATGGCTGTCGTCTATATGGCGGGCACGTTTACCTAGCTCATTGGCATAAACTTGGTAATCTATATTTACTTCAGTGGGTTCATTTAAATGAACACGCCATGTGCTGTGATCAATCTTTTCCCACTTTAATTCATTACCTTCATCATCACTGGCTTTAAAGTAGCGAACGCCATTGGCAAGATTTAAAATTTCATAACGACCAGTGCGCCATGCTGGAAGTTTCACATCTAAGAAAGACTGCGCCGTTTTAGGAAATTCTACGTTCACATCACCTAAATGATGCTCTGGCTGAGAAATGTTTAAAGCGTAATTAACGTCGGCAAATACCGGTGCTGAACAGGCAGCTAAAATTGATAAGGCAAGTAGCTTTTTCATAAAGGCTCTTTTTATATAACGTATTGTTGCCCAAGGTTAACAAGACCCATTTTAAAAGTGAATTAAAAGCGATAAATACACTTATATTTAAGATCGTTCGTATTTTGTTGCTAGGGTCTGTTGACCTTTCAGGATTAAAATTTGTTCAACCTAGGTGCGATTTAATCGCGGCGCGAGATTTGTAACCTAGTGGGCTAAGTAAAAATCGAGCAACAAAGAGTTAATCGCACCTAGGAAGAACCCAAAGGGCAGCGCGCGTTTGGCATTTATGCTGCGTT
>NZ_PNCV01000160.1:0-7618 GCF_005886925.1 Pseudoalteromonas sp. S3260 | reverse complement strand
GCGGGGCTTTATGCCGCGCACTTTACTTTTTTGTGACGGGCTTCGAGTTGCGGGCTTAAAACCTTTAACCTAAACATGCGCGAGGTAAACTCCCGCCTACAATGTAAAAACATGTTTGCAAATTACTCTACATTTTATCCTATTGCGAACCCCGAACCCCGAACCCCGAACCCCGAACCCCGAAAATTAAAAATAGCTGGTCTGACCATTTGTTTTTCATCTTATTAACCTTTCTTTATCCTCTGCATTCTGTGTATTATTTGAACTTTGTTTAAATTACGTTACGCTGGCCTTAGGGCTTTAAAACTGCTGTAAATTGACAGTAATTACGGTTTTTGATAACGTATGGCAAAATTTGGTATGACCAATTTACCTTTTGGCTGAGTCATTCAGTTAAAAGCCTTGTTTTATGGGCTGTTAGCACTTATACAACGCGGACGTTGATTGATGTCTTTAAAAATTAAAGCGGCAAAATTATCTGATGTTATTTTACAACAACTTGAGAACATGATTCTTGAGGGGTCGTTAGCACCAGGAGAAAAGTTACCACCGGAGCGTGAACTCGCTAAGCAATTTGAAGTGTCGCGTCCGTCGTTGCGTGAAGCCATTCAAAAGCTTGAGGCAAAAGGGCTCGTAACCCGTCGTCAAGGTGGTGGAACGTATGTAAAAAATCAATTGGAGGAGGGACTGACTGATCCGTTGTTTGATTTGATCAGTAAACACCCCGAATCGCAATTTGATTTATTAGAATTTCGTCATGCGCTAGAGGGAATTGCGGCTTATTACGCAGCACTTCGCGGAACAAGTAACGATTTTGCAAAAGTAAAACAGAGCTTTGATCAGATTGCATTAGCTAAAGATGAATTAAAGCAAAAAGCCAAAGCGATTAATGACTTTCATTTTTGCATTGCTGAGGCGTCTCATAACGTAGTGTTACTGCATTTAGTAAGAGGGATGCAAAGCTTACTTGAGCAGAATGTTTTACAAAATTTAACGGTATTACTTAAAAAGTCAGATATAAGCAGCCAATTAGCCGAGCATAGACGCTTATTAATGGATGCAGTGATTGACGGTAATCCTGAACAAGCTCGCTTAGCGAGTAATGCGCATTTAGCCTATATTGAAGAAGCATTGCTTGAAGCGGGTAAAGAGCATTCGCGAATTGAACGTAGTTTGAGACGCACCAAACAAAATTAAGCAAGTACATTCACTGTTAACTTGATTCAACAGTGAAGTATTCAATACATAAAATTAGTATTTTAAACATAAGGAAACCTCCATATGTCTGAAGTCAATAAAATTGACGTAGACGCGCTAGAAACACAAGAGTGGTTACAAGCTCTTGAATCAGTTGTGCGCGAAGAAGGTGTTGAACGAGCTCAGTTTTTACTTGAGCAAGTGTTAGAACAAGCCCGCTTAGACGGTGTTGATATGCCAACTGGCATTAACACAAACTACGTTAATACGATCCCGGTTGATCAAGAACCTGCCTACCCTGGTGATGTAAATCTTGAGCGCCGTATTCGTTCAATTATTCGTTGGAACGCGATTATGATTGTATTGCGTGCATCGAAAAAAGATCTCGACTTAGGCGGCCATATGGCGTCTTACCAATCGTCTGCTGCATTTTATGAAGTATGTTTTAACCATTTCTTTAAAGCGCCAAATGATGTTGATGGTGGTGATTTAGTTTATTACCAAGGTCATATTTCTCCGGGTATTTATGCGCGTGCATTTGTTGAAGGGCGTTTAAGTGCCGAACAGCTTGATAATTTCCGTCAGGAAGTAGATGGTAAAGGCTTACCTTCTTACCCTCACCCTAAATTAATGCCAGAGTTTTGGCAGTTCCCAACGGTATCTATGGGCTTAGGTCCAATTTCTTCAATTTACCAAGCGCGTTTCTTAAAGTACTTAGATGGCCGTGGCTTAAAAGACACTAAAAACCAACGTGTATATGCGTTTTTAGGTGATGGTGAAATGGATGAGCCAGAATCACGTGGTGCTATTTCTTTTGCTGCCCGTGAAAAGCTAGATAACCTATGTTACTTAGTTAACTGTAACCTACAACGCTTAGATGGCCCTGTAATGGGTAACGGTAAAATTATTCAAGAGCTAGAAGGGCTATTTAAAGGCGCTGGCTGGAATGTTATTAAACTTGTTTGGGGAAGCGGTTGGGATATTCTGCTTGCTAAAGACACCACAGGTAAATTACTTCAGTTAATGAACGAAACTGTTGATGGTGATTACCAAACATATAAAGCGAAAGATGGCGCGTACGTACGTGAACATTTCTTTGGTCGTTACCCAGAAACAGCAGCATTAGTTGCTGATATGACAGATGAAGAAATTTTCGCCCTTAAGCGCGGTGGTCATGAGCCTTCAAAACTGTTTGCTGCCTTTAAAAAAGCAGAAGAAACGAAAGGTCGTCCAACAGTGATCCTTGCTAAAACAGTAAAAGGTTACGGCATGGGTGAAGCGGCTGAAGGTAAAAACATTGCGCACCAAGTTAAGAAAATGGATATGTCGCATGTGGCTCACTTACGCTCACGTTTAGGCTTAGATGATTTAGTATCTGAAGAGCAATTAAAAGAGCTACCATACTTAGAGCTTGAAAAAGATTCTCCAGAGTACAAGTATCTTCATGCGCGTCGTGAGGCCCTACAAGGTTACACGCCAACACGTATCGCTAAGTTCTCTGAAAAGTTACAGTTACCAGAAGTAGATGCGTTCAAGCCGTTACTTGAAGAGCAAAAGCGTGATATTTCAACCACTATGGGCTTTGTACGTGCACTTAATATCTTATTAAAAGATAAAGGTATTGGTAAAAATATTGTGCCAATTATTGCCGATGAAGCACGTACTTTTGGTATGGAAGGTTTATTCCGTCAAATCGGTATTTACAACCCACATGGCCAAAATTACACCCCTCAAGACCGTGATATTGTTTCTTACTATAAAGAAGCAACCTCAGGGCAGGTATTACAAGAAGGGATTAACGAGCTAGGTGCAATGTCGTCATGGGTTGCTGCTGCAACATCTTACAGTACCAACGACTTACCGATGATCCCATTCTACATTTACTACTCTATGTTTGGTTTCCAACGTGTTGGTGACATGGCATGGATGGCAGGGGATCAACAAGCACGTGGTTTCTTATTAGGTGCTACAGCGGGTCGTACAACGCTAAATGGTGAAGGCTTACAGCACGAAGATGGCCACAGCCACATTCTTGCAAACACGGTACCTAACTGTATTTCTTACGATCCTACTTATGCATTTGAAGTAGCGGTTATCGTGCAAGACGGTATTCGTCGTATGTACGGTGAAGATCAAGAAAATATTTACTACTATCTAACGCTAATGAACGAAAACTACCATCAGCCAGCAATGCCAGAAGGCGCTGAAGAGGGTATTCGTAAAGGTATTTACAAGCTTGAAAGCTACGAAGGCAAAAAAGCCAACGTACAGCTATTAAGCTCAGGTACTATCATGACTGAAGTGCGTAAAGCGGCGGCAATTTTAAGCGAAGACTATGGTATTGCGTCTGATGTTTACTCTGTAACTTCATTTAATGAACTTACCCGTGATGGACAAGATGTTGAGCGTTTCAACATGCTTAATCCAGAAAGCGAGCAAAAAACAGCTTACATTACAAGCGTATTAAACGATTCAGTCACTGTTGCTGCAACGGATTACATGAAAAACTACGCAGAGCAAGTACGTTCATTTATCCCAAGCAGTAACTACAAAGTATTGGGTACAGATGGTTACGGTCGTTCAGACAGCCGTGAAAACCTACGTCGTCACTTTGAAGTTAACGCAAGCTACGTTGTAGTTGCGACATTATCTGAACTTGCTAAACGTGGTGAAGTTGAAAAGTCAGTGGTTGTTGAAGCAATTAAAAAGTTCAACATCGACACTAACAAACTTAATCCACTGTACGCATAAGAGGTTTGCAATGAGTATTGAAATTAAAGTACCTGATATCGGTGGCGATGAAGTAGAAGTAACCGAAATACTAGTGAGCGTTGGCGATAAAGTTGAAGTTGACCAATCACTATTAAGTGTTGAAGGCGATAAAGCTGCGATGGAAGTACCTGCTGAACAAGCCGGTACGGTAAAAGAAGTTAAAGTAAATGTGGGCGATACAGTAACCACAGGCACTTTAGTGTTCATCTTTGAAGGTGAAGCGCAAAACCCTGCTGCTGACTCTAAAGAAGCTGAAAAAACCGAGGAAGCAGCACCGGCTGCGTCATCGGCTTCATCAACCAAAGAAGTGACTGTGCCAGATATTGGTGATGACGAAGTTGAAGTGACTGAAGTGATGGTTGCGGTTGGCGATAGCGTAGAAGAAGAGCAATCTATCTTAAACGTTGAAGGCGACAAAGCGGCAATGGAAGTACCAGCACCCTTTGCCGGTACTGTAAAAGAAATTAAAGTAAATACTGGTGACAAAGTGAAAACGGGTTCATTAGTGTTTGTTTTTGAAGTCGCTGATGGTGGTAACGAAACTGCACCTGCAAGTGATTCAAAAACGCAAGAGAAGCCTACTGAAAAAGCTGCTTCATCTAAAGCGTCAGAATCAAGCACAAAAGAAGTTAGCGTGCCTGATATTGGTGATGACGAAGTTGAAGTAACCGAAGTTATGGTTGCGGTTGGCGATAGCGTAGAAGAAGAGCAATCTATCTTAAACGTTGAAGGCGACAAAGCAGCTATGGAAGTACCGGCGCCGTTTGCAGGTACTGTTAAAGAGATTAAAGTAGCGACTGGCGATAAAGTTAAAACGGGTTCCCTGATTTTTGTATTTGAAGTGGCGGGTAGTGCACCAAGTGACGCGCCTGCAAAACAAGACGAGCCAAAGGCTGAATCTAAGCCGGCAGCTCAGGCTGAGTCAAAACCAGCAGCATCATCTGCTAAAGCAAGCTCTGAAAGCTTTGAAAACAATAGCGCTTATGCTCATGCATCGCCAGTTGTTCGTCGTTTAGCACGTGAGTTTGGTATTAACCTTGCGAACGTAAAAGGCACAGGTCGTAAAAACCGTGTTGTTAAAGAAGACGTGCAAAACTATGTTAAGCAACTGGTTAAGCAAGTTGAGTCTGGTCAAGTACCTGCAGCTAAAGGCAATGCCGGTGGCGGTGAGCTTGGTTTAATTCCATGGCCAAAAGTTGATTTTGCTAAGTTTGGTGAAATTGAAGAGAAAAAACTCTCTCGTATTCAAAAGCTGTCAGGTAAAAACTTACACCGTAACTGGGTGCAAATCCCACATGTTACCCAGTTTGATGAAGCGGATATCACGAGCCTTGAGCAGTTCCGTAAAGAGCAAAATGCCCTTAACGAGAAGAAAAAGCTGGGTGTTAAAATTACGCCATTAGTATTTGTAATGAAAGCAGCAGCTAAAGCGCTTGCTGAGTTCCCTACATTTAATTCATCGCTTTCAGAGGATGGCGAAAGCTTAATCCTTAAAAAGTACATCAATATTGGTGTAGCGGTTGATACGCCAAATGGCTTAGTTGTACCAGTGTTTAAAGATGTTGATAAAAAAGGCATTATTGAACTCTCTCGTGAACTAATGGAAGTATCTGTTAGAGCGCGTGATGGCAAGTTAAGTTCATCAGATATGCAAGGTGGTTGTTTTACTATTTCAAGCCTAGGTGGCATTGGCGGTACGGCATTTACGCCGATTGTGAATGCGCCTGAGGTGGCAATTTTAGGTGTGTCTAAATCTGAAATGAAGCCTAAGTGGAATGGTAAAGAGTTTGAGCCTAAGCTAATGGTTCCACTTTCAATGTCTTACGACCATAGAGTGATTGACGGTGCGCTTGCTGCACGCTTTACTGTTACTCTTGCAAGTTACATGAGTGATATACGCCAGTTAGTGATGTGATCACTACAGAGTGAGTAAAATCAAATCCCAGCCAGTTGTTTTTAGCTGGGATTTTTATCATTTGCAATGATACAATATTTGCACAAATGCCCTTTTCTGCCTTGCAGAAACATGGCAGTTAAATTTTGGGGCTGTGTCCCGTTCAAACAATAAAGGTAATAGCATGAGCAACGAATTAAAAACTCAAGTTGTTGTACTAGGCGGTGGTCCTGGTGGTTACTCTGCGGCTTTTCGCGCTGCTGACTTGGGCTTAGAAGTTACATTAGTAGAATCTCGCGAGACATTAGGCGGTGTATGTCTTAATGTTGGTTGTATTCCTTCTAAAGCACTTTTACACGTAGCTAAAGTGATTGATGATGCTGCAGAAATGTCATCTCACGGCGTTACTTTTGGCGCACCAAAAATTGACTTAGATGAAGTTCGTTCTTGGAAAGAGTCTGTTGTCGGCCAGCTTACAGGTGGCTTAGACGGCATGGCTAAAATGCGTAAAGTAAAAGTTGTATCTGGTTACGGTAAATTTACTGGTAGCAATACTTTAGACGTTGAAGGCGCTGACGGTAAAACAACCATTACCTTTGATAACGCAATTATTGCTGCGGGTTCTAAACCTGTAAACTTACCTTTCATCCCTGAGGATGATCGCGTTATTGATTCAACGGGTGCGCTAGAGCTTAAAGATGTTCCTGAAAAACTACTTGTTTTAGGTGGTGGTATTATTGGTCTAGAAATGGGTACGGTTTACCGTGCACTAGGTTCTGCAATTGATGTTGTAGAATTTGCAGACCAACTAGTTCCTGCTGCTGATAAAGACATCATTAAAATTTACCAAAAGCATGTTAAAGACAAGTTTAACGTGATGCTTTCAACTAAAGTAACTGGCGTTGAAGCAAAAGACGACGGTTTATATGTTACGTTTGAAGGCAAAAATGCACCAGCAGAGCCAGTACGTTACGACAAAGTACTTGTTGCTGTAGGTCGTACACCAAATGGTAACATGTTAGACGCTGATAAAGCGGGTGTGAATGTTGATGAGCGTGGTTTTATTAACGTTGATAAGCAATTACGTACTAACGTAGAACATATTTTTGCAATTGGTGACTTAGTGGGTCAGCCTATGCTTGCGCATAAAGCGGTTCATGAAGGCCATGTTGCTGCTGAAGTTATCTCTGGTCAAAAACATTACTTTGATCCTAAGTGTATTCCTTCAATTGCTTACACTGACCCTGAAATTGCATGGGCGGGTGTAACTGAAAAAGAAGCCAAAGAGCAAGGTTTAAGCATTGAAACAGCTGTATTCCCTTGGGCTGCATCGGGTCGTGCAATTGCCTCTTCACGTACTGAAGGTTCTACTAAACTTATTTTTGATAAAGAAAGCGGCCGTATTATTGGTGGTGCTATGATTGGTATTAACGCAGGCGAAATGCTGGGCGAAATCGGTCTAGGTATTGAAATGGGTGCAGATGGTGAAGACCTAGCGTTGACTATCCACGCTCACCCAACATTGAACGAATCAATTGGCCTTGCTGCTGAAATTTTTGAAGGTTCAATCACTGATTTACCAAACAAAAAAGCAGTTAAAAAGAAGAAGTAATTTCTTTTAGTTAATCGCGATAAAAAACCCAAGCCTCGGCTTGGGTTTTTTGTTTTTATAGCCGTCAGCCGTCAGTAAAGACAAGCTCCCTTGACACTTAAGTTAATATGAGCAAAATTTTGTAGCTGATAGCTGATAGCTGA
>NZ_PNCV01000016.1:0-59295 GCF_005886925.1 Pseudoalteromonas sp. S3260 | reverse complement strand
TTAACCAGATCTCAGGTTAATTAATCAACTGAGCATATACTGATTCATTATAAAAATTGGGGTAAGTAAGGTCTTTTGAAGGTGTAATAAGCATTAGCTCTAAATGATTTTTGGGCAGATATGAGTTAAACCGGAAAGGCAGCTTATGGCACTTTTGCGAAGTTCGGTTTGAGCGAAAAGCAAGTATTAGGATAGGCTGGAATTCAGCCCTATAATCTTAAATACTGAAATTCTACCTATTCTTTATGTACGTACTGACGATAGCGATTTGCCAACGGCAGCCTTAAACACACATAATCCTTAACTTCTATGTCATCGTATGGTTGTATTTTATGTCGGTTTGATTTCAGCGACAGCGCACCTGTACCATTAACGTAAAAGAGGCACAACAAGGCGATAAGCTGGTAGCAGGATGCGCTTATATAGCTCCCGGCGGGCTACATTTACGCATTAGCAAACAAGGTAGTGCATTATATTGTCAGCTTGATGATGGTGAACCTGTAAATAGGCATAAGCCCGCAGTAGATGTACTGTTTAACTCATTACTTGAAATTGGTGCTAAGTATATTGTTGCCACACTATTAACCGGTATGGGAAGTGATGGCGCGAAAGGTTTGCTGGCGTTAAAACAACAAGGGGCTTATACATTGGCACAAGATGAGTTTTCGTCTGTGGTATGGGGAATGCCCAAGGCTGCTATTGATCTCGGGGCTGCAAATGAGGTCGTACCGCTGGATAAAATGAGCCAGCGGTTATTAAATCAAGTGATTAAAAAATAGAATTTAATTGATCACCCAAGGCTGTGAAAACCAATAATAACTGCCTGCTTTTTTTATTGATGGGGCGGTGCAGTTAAAGCGAGAGCGTCCTTTATTAAGCTGCTTTGGCGAGGTCACCTCAACCGTATTATCGTTTAACCAATTTAAATTAGCTTGTCCAATGCTTGATACATAACAGGCAAATTGGCTTTTATGAAAGTCATCAGTCTCTAGATTTATAGTTAACGACGGTGGATTTTGTGTGGTTACACTATCTTTATAGGTTAGTTTATTAATAGTAAAAGCAGTTGAATTGAGTTTGGTAATTAACGTATCTAATTTGCTATAAAAACCAGATGCGGGAAAACGTGGTAAACGGCTAATATTAGAATGTTGATTAACTGCACCGGAGTGCTGACCAATGCCAATAAAGCCTAGTTCAGTAACGAGAGCTTGTAGCTGATTGTTAAACTCTCCGTATGGATAGGCAAGGTATTTATAATCGTGGCCTATTTCTTCTTTAATACGCTGCTGTGAACTAAGAATGTCGTTTTTAGTGCGTTCACGCCATTGGCTTTGTGTTTCATTTTCGCGCTTTTTATGCAGATAGTTATGCTCGGCACTATGGTTGGCAATAAGGGCGCCTTTTTTTGCAAGCTCTCTGAGCTTATCCCATCCCATCACATAACCCGCTTGTTCATCAATGAGTTTTGGGTTTACAAAAATAGTGTACGGATAGCCAAATTTCTCAAGAATAGGCGCAGCTTGTTCGTAGTTATTGCTGTATCCATCATCAAAAGTAATCGCGAGCGTTTTATCGTCTAAAGCCTTACCTTGTTTTAATGCGCTAATCAGCTCGTTTAGTGGAATAACGTTAAAGTTATGCTCTTTTAAATAATTTAAGTGTTTAGTAAAAGTGTTGGCGCTTACACTGGTCACCGCGGGAAGGGTTTCACTGACGTGATGATACTGTAGAATAACCGCTGCTTGCGCACGTAAAGAACCACAAATCAGGAACAATAATACTAAATGAAACAATTTCTTATACATAATAAAGCACACCATAAAAGCTTGTTGTTGTTAGCCGGTCCAATGATATTATCAAATATTACTGTGCCGTTGTTAGGAATTGTTGATACGGCAGTGATTGGTCACCTGGGGAGTGCGCATTATTTAGCGGGAATTGCCTTAGGTTCTACCGTGATCTCCATTTTATTTTGGCTTGCTGGTTTTTTAAGAATGAGCACCACTGGGCTGGTGGCACAGGCTTACGGTAAAAATGATTTAACTCAGCTGGCAGCTTTACTCAAACGCAGTTTGTTATTGGCCAGCAGCGTAGCTCTAATTCTGATTTTATTATCCCCCCTTATAAAACACGCCATTGCGTATTTATCTGCTGCCAATAGTGATGTGCTCAATGAGGCCTATCGGTATTTTAGTATTCGTATTTTTAGCGCCCCAGCAGCGCTATGTAACTTAGTATTATTAGGCTGGATGCTCGGCGTTCATTATGGGCGAGGGCCATTTTATTTATTGTTAGTCACTAATATTACCAATATTGTACTCGACATTTATTTTGTAGTTTATCTTGATTGGGCGGTTGCAGGGGCGGCTTGGGCATCATTAATAGCGGATTACACGGCTTTAATTTTTGCTTTGCTGTTAGTGGTTCAGCTAGCTAAAAAACAGGGCATAAGTTTAGCGGTTGCAAATTGGTTTAGCATAGAAAAAATGGCAGGATTATTAAGTTTAAATCGCGATATTTTTATTCGCTCTTTAGTGTTGCAGTTATGCTTTAGCTTTATGACCTTTTATGCTGCACGTATAGGTGAAACTACATTAGCAGCCAATGCGGTACTACTCAACTTTTTAATGTTGGTCAGCTTTGCGCTTGATGGAATTGCCTATGCAAGCGAGGCAAAAGTAGGCCAAGCGAAAGGTCAACAAAGTGTTGAAAAGATAAGGCTATGGGTAAAAATAAGCGTATTTTGGGGCATGTTGTTTGGCATTTTGTATAGTGTATTTTTTATATTATTTGGCAGCTCCATTATAAAGCTGTTGACTAATGTACCTGAGGTTATTGAAGAAGCTACTCATTACTTACCGTGGGTAATTGTGCTGCCAATTTTAGCGATGAGTTGTTTTTTGTTTGATGGTATATTCGTTGGTTTAACACGTGCTAAAGCAATGCGAAATAGTATGCTGTTATCGGCGACAATAGGTTTTTTTGGGGTGTTTTGGCTATTTAAGGAATGGCAAAATAATGGCTTATGGTTGGCAATGAGTTGCTTTATGTTAATGCGGGGTGTAACACTTATAATTAAATATCAGCAGCTAAAAACTAATAATCAATTACTTGATTAAACCGTTATTTCCACAGATCGGGGTCGTTATTTTTGGCAGGGATGTTTTTCAATACTTGTGAAAAACGATTGGCAAAAATACCCGCGTAGCCCCAAAATGCAAAAAACAATGCCGGCGCTAAAATTACTATGCCAATGACTTGTAAACTATAATGACTGTAATAACCCAAAGTGATAAATATCACGGCCAGCACAAACAGTGCTAGGCCGCGAAAAAAGCGCTTTAGACTCAACTTAGGGTCGCTCCCTAAGCGGTAAATGAGTGGCTTTAGCATATTGGGTTAATACTTAGTAATAAGAGTGCTCGCCAGCTTCGTGATCGGTTATGTCAGCCACACCGGTGATCTCATCAAACTTAGCAATCATTTCTTTTTCAATGCCTTCTTTTAGTGTGACATCAATCATAGAGCAACCATTACAACCACCACCAAATTGAAGCACAGCAACACCAGCAGCGGTGATCTCTACTAAGCTTACTTGACCGCCATGATTTGCAAGTTGTGGGTTAACTTCTGTTTCTAACATGTGTTGAACGCGTTCACTTAAACTAGCGTCTTCACCTAACTTACGTGCTTTAGCATTAGGCGCTTTTAGAGTTAGCTGCGTGCCCATTTTGTCAGTAACAAAATCAATTTCAGCTTCGGCTAAAAAAGGCGCGCTTTCGGCATCAACAACAGCGTCAAAACCGTTAAAGTTTAGGCGAATATCGCTCTCTTCTACCGCGTCTTCTGGACAATAAGAAACACCACATTCAGCTTGTGATGTACCAGGATTAACAACAAACACACGAATATTCGTTTGTTGAGATTGATCTGCTAATAGCTTAGCAAAATGCGCTTGCGCTGTTTCGGAAATTGAAATCATAAAACCGTCTATACTTGACTAAATTACTCGGATACTGCATATCATACTCCGCTCATCGTGTTGCGGCTAGTGTTGAGCGTAAAAAGTTGGCATCTATTTTAAGCAATGGTAGCGTGCAATTAATAAACATTTTTAGAGTTATTTATATGCGGTTTATATTTACAGTAATGGTGATACTAGCCAGTTTTTCAAGTGCGGCAAAGCCCCTGTCATATTATTTTGAGCAACAGGTTGAATTTGATCCCAGCATTCCAACACCTGAAAAAGTACTTGGTTATCAAGTGGGTGAATGGCATGTAAGGCATGATCAGCTTGTACGCTATATGGAAATTTTAGCTCAAAAAAGCGATCGAGTTAATTTTGAAGTAATAGGTCGTACCCACGAGCAGCGCCCACTAGTTATGCTCACTATTACCGCAGCTAACAAACTAAAAAATATAGAACAAACTCGCCAAGCACACTTAGCTCGTCTAAATAACTCAAACAATAAATTAGCAGAGCAGCCAAGCGTTGTGTGGATGGGTTATAGCGTTCATGGTAACGAATCGTCAGGGAGTAATGCAGCTTTACTAGTGGCTTATTATTTAGCAGCTGCGCAAGGTGATGAAATAAATGAGCTACTTAACAACACGGTGATTTTACTCGACCCGTCGCTTAACCCAGACGGCTTAGCACGTTTTGCTAATTGGGCTAATAGTAATCGTGGAATGAACTTATCGTCAGATCCGCAAACGCGTGAGCATGTAGAGAGCTGGCCAAGTAGCCGTACCAATCATTACTGGTTTGATTTAAATCGTGATTGGCTTTTACTGCAGCACCCTGAGTCGCGAGCGCGTATAGCCAAGTTTCATTATTGGAAACCTAATATTTTAACTGACTTTCATGAAATGGGACCAAACAGTAGCTACTTTTTTCAACCAGGGATCCCAAGTCGTAAACACCCCATTACCCCTGAAGAAAATGTGAGCCTAACCAAAGCAATTGCAAATTATCATGCAAAAACTTTAGATGAAAACAACGCACTGTATTTTACAGAAGAAAGCTTTGATGACTTTTATTATGGCAAAGGTTCAACTTACCCTGATGTAAATGGTGGTGTCGGTATTTTATTTGAACAAGCAAGTTCTCGTGGCCATATTCAAGAAACGATCAATGGCCCGCTAACTTTTGCGTTTACGATTAAAAACCAACTTTTAACGACTTTATCAACGTTTAAAGCAGCGATTGATAACCGCCAAGCTCTACTTGAGTATCAGGCTAACTTTTATAACAAAGCGGTTGAGCTTGCCAAAGATGAAGACTATCAAGGTTATATTGTTCAAGGTGGGGAAGACAAAACACGTACTAACGATTTTTTAAGCATACTTAAACAGCACCAAATTAATGCTTATCCAGTTAAAGAGGGACTAAAAGCTGAAGGTAAAAACTTTACCGCTAATAGCTATTTTGTGCCGCTTGCGCAACCACAATACCGATTAGTTAAAGCTATTTTTAGTGAACAGCAAAACTTTGCCGATAACACTTTTTACGATGTATCAGGTTGGACATTAGCGCATGCGTTTAATTTACCATTTGCTAAAGTAAACAGCCGCTGGGGATTAGAGGTTGATACTACGGCTTGGCAAAAAGCAAAACAGCCTGTTTTAACGCCGCTAACTAAAAGCTATGCCTATGGATTTGCTTGGGACGACATGCTTGCCCCAAAAATGCTCAATAGTCTGTTACAGCAAGGTATTAAAGCACGTGTTGCATTAAAACCATTAACCGCAACATCAACGAGTAATGAGATAAATTTTGATGCTGGCAGTATTATTATCCCTGCAGGACTGCAAACAGAGACTGATTGGGTGGCAAAGCTAAATCAAGCACAAAGCCAATTTGATATTGAAATTAAGCCAATTACCACAGGCTTAACCAGTAAAGGTGCCGACTTAGGCTCGCGCTCTATGGCGGTTGTTTCTGCGCCTAAGGTGTTATTAGTTGGCGGTAAAGGGGTTAGCCAATATGAAGCAGGTGAAGTGTGGTATTACCTAGATCGCTTTGTAGGCGTAGCGCCTACCATTGTTGAAATGAACCGTTTAGCGTCTTTAGAGCTCAGTAATTACAGCCATATTGTTTTGGCGCATGGCGATTATTCGACGTTATCTGATACCGACAAAGTGGCAATTAAAAGCTGGGTGAGAAAAGGCGGCGTTATTTGGGGTCATAAAGGCGGGGCAAAGTTCTTAGCTGATCAGCAGTTATTAAAAGCAAACTACTTATCACGTAAAGATGTTGCCAGCGCATTTGATACTCAAGGTTTAAAATATGCAGACAAAGACCATCTAGCGGGTCGCCAGCGTATTGCAGGCGCTATATTTAATACTGATGTAGATACAACGCACCCACTGACGTTTTCATTTAAGCGTGACACACTACCCGTATTTAAAAACAGTACCTGGTTACTTGAAGCCTCTCAAGCGCCGTTTGTAAATATACTCACCTATACACAACAGCCGTTACTTGCTGGTTTTACTGATGCAGTTAATGTAGAGCAAGTGGCCGGCGGTGCTGCGCTAGTGGCTCACTCTTATGGTCGAGGTAGTGTGATTGCGATGACAGACAACCCTGTATTTAGAGGTTACTGGTATGGCACCAGCCGATTATTAAGTAACGCTTTATTTTTCGGTCATACCTTTCGTGTCAGTGGTAACTAAATCTAAAGTGGCGTTAAACAGGTCGTAAAAGCCCAGACTTGTTTAGCGCCCGCTTCTTTTAGCGACAAGGTGGCTGCATTGAGTGTTGCACCTGTGGTCATAATATCATCAATAATGACCACCGTTTTACCCTCTAAATTGGTAGTACATGAAAAAGCCTGCTGTAAATTTTTTATCCGCTTTGTTTTGCTCAGTTGTGACTGTGCCGAGGTGTTTTTATTGCGTATTAAAACATTATTCAAGACCTTAAAGGATGACAAACAAGGCTGCCATACTTGGGTAACCTGATTAAATCCTCGACTAAAAAAACGCGACTTGTGCAAAGGTAAAATAATAAATACAGCAGCAGCTAAATGCTGTTTATTAGTAAAAATAGTAAGTTGTTTTTTGATGACTTGCTGCAGTGCTTTTTTATAATGGATTTGATTATTAAATTTAAGCTGCTTTAACCATAAATCAAAAGGGGGCTGGTAAAAAGCACAGGCAAACAGCTTTTCAAAGTTGCAGTTAGGAAACATTTCTACAATATCAGGGCGGTAAAATAAATTGTCATGCTCGGCCAAATCTAGCAATGGCAAGTCATCTAAACAAAATTGACACAGTCCCAGTGAGCTGTGTATCTGATTCTGACACAACACGCAATACGAGGGAAACAGCCAATCAGTTAGGCTAAGTTTCATTCGCTGATTCTCCTCATTACAAACTCCCCCTAAAACGCTATCATAGATTTAAGTTTGGTTAAGGTTAGGCAAATATGCAAAATGAATGTGTGTTGTTACATGGTTGGGGAATGAGCCGAGGTGTGTGGCAGTTAATAAAACCAGAATTAGAGTTTTTATATTCAGGTAAAGTGCGTTGTTTGGATTTACCCGGTTATGGTGATCATAACGCCTCTTTAAGTCCATATACATTACACGATGCTGCAAAGCAGGTGAGTGAGCAGTTAACACCGCAATCGGTACTAATGGGGTGGTCTTTAGGTGGGTTGTTTGCTATTTATATTGCCAAACATTGGCCAGAAAAAGTATCAAAAGTCATTTTAGTTGCCTCAACGCCCTTTTTTGCAGAGCAATTGCCATGGGCTGGCATTAAGCCTAAAGTATTAAAACAGTTCAAAGAGCAGTTGTTGCAAGAGCGTTCAAAAACGATAGAGCGCTTTTTGGCAATTCAGGCAATGGGCAGTGAGTCGGCTCGCGATGATGTAAAACAGTTAAAGCAGTTATTGAGTCAGTCACCGCCTCCGAATAACGAGGCTTTAAGTGCAGGGCTAGACATACTGCAAAATGAAGATTTACGCGAATTATTTGCTCAATGTCCAGTGACTATTCGCGGCATTTTTGGACGCTTAGACTCTCTCGTTCCTTATCGGGCCATTGAGAAAATGGTGGTACTTAATGCTGACTTTGAGTACGAAGTGATAGACAAAGCATCGCATGCGCCTTTTATTTCTCATAAAAGTGAATTTTTATCTGCCGTTAAATCAATGCTTTGAAGCAAAGCCATGAATACAGCGGTTTAAAGCTTTATTTTGCGTGATTTTTGAGCGATAATTAGACAATATTTATTTGGTGGAGGTTTATTATTATGCCGATTGGATCTGTATTTAATAGCGGTGTTGAAGGGTTTAATAGAGCCAGCCAAGGTATTGAAAAGGCCAGCGCTGAGATTAACCGTGCCAGCATAGAGCAGCAAGATGATTCTCAATTAGCGCAGCAACGTCAATTAACGGCTGCTCGCCCTGAAGAAGCCGTAACCGCGCCGGTATCTCAACCTGCACGAATTGATGATGCATTAGTAAACTTAAAAGTTGAAGAGTTTAATGCCAAGGCTAACACGCAATCAATTCAAACTGCAGATGATGTACTAGGCACTTTAGTTGATATTAAAGTGTAATTCCTCATGAATATCGTCACGCCGTTTCCGTCTATCAATATAAACACTGCAAATGTTTATACGGAGACTGCTCGGCGTGACAACCAGCTACGTGAAGTCATTCCCCCAGCCGCTGCAAACACCGCCGGTAGTACTGAAAACAAAGCTCAAAGTGATGCAGAAAAAGCCAAACTACCTGGTAACAGCGATAGTTCAACTTATACTGCAAGCGGCAAAATTGCAGACAACAAAACTATTGAACAACGCGAAGGCAATGCTGATAGTGATCAAGATGATGCCGAGCAAGAAAAACAGCAAGCTGCCGAAGAAGTTAGTGAGCAAGAAGAGCTTCAACTTGAGCAAGAACAGCAACAAATTAAAGAGCTCAAAGCTCGCGATACCGAAGTGCGAACCCACGAGCAAGCGCATGCCGCTGTTGGTGGACAATATGCCGGTTCACCCAGTTACGAATACCAAAGAGGCCCCGATGGCACTAATTATGCCGTAGGTGGTGAAGTACCGATTGATGTTGGGGTTATCAATGGCGATCCGCAAGCAACCATCGATAAAATGCAAACGGTACTTGCTGCTGCACTAGCGCCAGCAGAACCCTCAGGTGCCGACAGAGCGATTGCGGCAGACGCCACACAGAAAATGGCTGCCGCACAAGCTGAGTTAGCTTCAGCTGATGACGAAGACAGCAGCGAAGATAAAAGCAGAGTCAGTGCCTCGTTTTCTAATAGTGAAAGTTCAGAAGTAAAAACCGCTAAAAGCGAAGAACAATCGCGTGATATTGAAGTTGAAGCGCGTGCAGGACGCATTGCTAGCTTTTATCAACTGGCCACATCCCCCGCGATTCAGAGCGAATTTTCATCGCAAATTTAGCTGATTAAAAATAAAAAAACCGCCTAGGCGGTTTTTTTATTTTTAAATATATCGTTTAAATTACTTTTTCACTTTTGCGTTAGCAAAGGCGTCAGCAAAGGCATTCCCCATCATCGCATTGCCTGTATCGCGTTTAGGTTTAGGCGCTCGTGCTTGGTTGGTATTATTGCTGCGAGGCTTTTGCGGTGCCGCAGCAGCTGCTTTATTGCTGGTGTCTATGTCGTCATCTAGGCGCATAGTAAAACTAATGCGTTTACGGGCAGCATCGACTTCAACCACTTTTACTTTAACAATGTCACCTGCTTTAACCACTTCTCGTGGGTCTGAAATAAACTTATTAGTAATAGCTGAAATATGTACGAGTCCATCTTGATGAACACCCACATCAACAAATGCACCAAAATTAGCAACGTTAGAAACCACACCTTCTAAAATCATACCAGGCTTAAGGTCACTAATTTTTTCAACACCGGCTTTAAACTCCGCGGTTTTGAATTCAGGACGTGGATCGCGACCTGGTTTATCAAGCTCGCTAATAATGTCAGTCACGGTTGGTAAGCCAAATTTATCGTCAATATAGTCGTTTGCAGCGAGTTTACTTAAAAATTCACTGTTACCAATTAAGTTATTTACGTCTACCTGATTATGTTCACAAATACGCTTAACGATAGGGTATGCTTCAGGGTGAACTGATGAGTTATCTAGCGGATCGCTGCCATTATTAATGCGTAAAAACCCAGCCGCTTGTTCGAATGCTTTTGGCCCTAAGCGTTCTACTTTTTTCAACTGACTACGTTTTGTAAATGACCCATTCGTGTCACGGTAGTTTACAATGTTTTGAGCCAACGTTTTGTTTAAGCCAGAAACACGTGCAAGCAAAGGCACTGAGGCCATATTTAAATCAACCCCCACACTGTTTACACAGTCTTCTACTACAGAAATTAGGCTTTGCCCAAGTTGGCTTTGTGATACATCGTGTTGATATTGGCCTACACCGATAGACTTAGGCTCTATTTTAACTAGTTCAGCTAATGGATCTTGGAGGCGACGTGCAATAGATACTGCACCGCGTAAAGATACATCTAAATCTGGGAACTCATTAGCGGCAAATTCAGACGCAGAATACACCGAAGCGCCGGCTTCACTGACCATAATTTTATTCAGTTTAAGCTCGGCATTGGCTTTGATAAGTTCGCCAACCAGTTTATCTGATTCGCGAGAAGCAGTGCCGTTACCAATCGCAATAAGCTCAACTTTATGTTGGCGACATAATTGCTCGAGCGTACGCAGTGATTTATCCCAATGATTTTGGGGTGCATGTGGGAAGATTGTTTGTGTAGCGAGCAGTTTTCCTGTGCTATCGACTACCGCAATTTTACAACCAGTACGCAAGCCAGGATCTAAACCAAGTGTCGTGCGAGGGCCTGCAGGCGCTGCCATTAATAAATCTTTTAAATTTTTAGCAAATACGTCAATGGCACCGGTTTCGGCTTTTTCACGCATTGCGGCTAAAAACTCGTTTTCTAAGTGTAGCCCAAGCTTAATTTTCCATGCCCACTGCACCACAGTTAATAACCATGCACTAGCAGGTTTGTTTTTAATATCTAGGCGGTAATGATCACTGATCATTTGGGCACATAACTGGGCTGGATTTTCAGCACTTGGCTCAGGATTAATCGTTAACTGTAAAATGCCTTCATTACGTGCTCTTAGCATGGCTAACGCACGGTGCGAGGGCACTTTTTTTAACGGTTCTTGATGCTCAAAGTAGTCTCGGTATTTAGCCCCCGCTTGCTCTTGGCCATCAATAAGTTTACTTTCAATCGCTCCATTTTGACTAATATGACTTCTAAATTTAGCGAGTAATTTAGCGTCTTCAGCAAAGCGCTCCATCAAAATAAACTTAGCACCATCAAGCGCTGCTTTAGTATCAATAATGGCTTTTTCGGCATTAATAAATTTTGCAGCCTCAGCGTCTGGGTCAAGCATTGGATCGTTAAATAACGCATCAGCTAGTGGTTCTAAACCAGCTTCAATAGCTATTTGACCTTTAGTGCGGCGCTTTGCTTTATAAGGCAAATATAAGTCTTCTAGTTCGGTTTTACTTTGTGCAGCTTTAATATCAGCCGCTAATTCAGCACTAAGCTTATTTTGTGATTCTATCGTCGACAGGATAAAGCCACGACGCTCTTCAAGTTCACGTAAATAAGATAAACGTTGTTCTAGAAGGCGTAGTTGGGTGTCATCTAATCCACCGGTCACTTCTTTTCTGTAACGGGCAATAAAGGGGACGGTTGCGCCTTCATCAAGTAACTTTGTTGCTGCAACCACTTGTTGCTGCTGTGCATTTAGCTCCGTTGCTAAACGTGCAGAGATATCGCTCATGCAAAAACCTTTTAATACAAAAAATAAGACCAGCTAAAAAGTTAACTGATGCGTCAATGTCTTGAATAATATCACAGGGGAGGGTAATAAAAAGCTCTTAAAGCAAGCTATTTTACTTGCTTTAAGATGCCATTGCTGGGGCAATAAAAAGCGGATTTAGTGAGGGTGCTCTACACTTTCGAGTACTTCACTAAATGTGTGCGCTATTGGGCTAATATGAACAGGAATTTGCAGCTTACGTGCTATATCACGTGCTGAAATTAAACCACTTATTTCATTATTAGCCGCAGTGACTAATAAAAACATAGCGCCATGATGTTCCATAGTTTGCAGTGCATCACCAATGCATGAGTAGCTTAAGCTTTTCATACTTACACCCATTAAATTACTTAGCGGTGTCATTAAATAGCGCAAGCTAATTTCACTACGAGGCAAGCCTAAACGCTGTGCTAAAATCATGATTTTTGAGCTTTGTAAATCAGCACTCGCCACTATACCTACTAGCTTTTGCTGCTCATCAGTTACCAAAATAAAATCAGAGCGTTGAGTCGTTAACTGTTTTGACGCTTGTTCAATTGTTGTATCAAACGATGCACGCATCGGGCTTGTATCAGTAAAACTAGTCACCACTTGTGTAGCAGGTGAAGTTAAATCAACGACAGCTTCATTAGTAAATGTATTCGCAATAGTACCATGCGAAATATCTTGGGTACGGAGTTCTTTAAAGTTAGACATAATATCCACCTAATTAGTTATAAAATTTAATAATGTTTAAAAGCAAGTTATTAAACTAAATAACGGGTGGCGCTCGCGGGTGTGCATGGCTGTAAGGTGTGACTAAAAGGCTGCTTTCATAATGAAAGTAAAACGCTAAAGGAAGTGGTTGAATTTCTCTAAGCGCAATAACACCGACATGAGAATCTATATCGGTGTCGAGGTTTGCTTGGTCAGGAGAGTCGCAAACAATAAATTCTGCAGGTGTAAAACCAGCATCAATTTGCGTATTTTTGGGTGTTGCATGCAATGTCAAACTTACACTCATAAAGAGTGTAAACAATAGGGCATGTTGTAATATGCGCGCTGTAATGTTTGACATAGTGACGACCTTAATTAACTACTCTCAAATTAATACATCATAACTTGAGTTACTTTAGTTATAGCTTACTCAGATAATATAAACAATAAAAAGTTAATATGATCTGAATCAAAACTAAGCCGTTTTATTTTTGGTAGGAAATATTATTTACATACCATTGCTTAGCACCTTGAGGGGTCATGACCTCAAAATCATCGTCTACTTGTTTTTTTAATAATGCTCGCGCCATCGGTGAGTCAATAGAAATGTAATCGTTGCGATCATAAATTTCATCGGGACCGACAATTCTAAACTTCTTACACTCCCCAGCCTCGTTTTCTATTTCAACCCAAGCACCAAAAAAAACTTTGCCGTCTTGCACGGGTGAGTAATCAACAATTTTTAAATCGGGGATGCGCTTACGTAGATAGCGCACTCGGCGGTCTATTTGGCGTAATAGACGCTTGTTATACTGATAGTCTGCATTTTCAGAGCGGTCACCAAGGCTTGCAGCCCAACTCACAATTTTAGTGACTTCTGGGCGTTTTACATTCCAAAGATGGTCATGTTCTTGCTGAAGTTGTAAATAACCTTCGCGAGTAATTAAGTTTGTTTTCACGCCGTGTTCTTGTTTAATTTTCATGTGTGGCACGGTATTAAAATAAAGGCAGCTTGTCGAGATAAAATAGCCACCAATGGGTTTGAAATGTTCAGTAACAATCTAAGCACTTAATTAGTTTTTTATTATTAAGTTTTTCATTTATATTAACTATTAATAAATTATAAAAATAAGCAACAGATTATGGGACAAGAGACAGTAAAAGTATTAGTGGTTGATGACGATAAACGTTTGCGCAGTTTGCTTGAGCGCTATTTAGTAGAGCAAGGATTTATTGTTAGAACAGCCGCCGATTCACAGCAAATGGATAGGCTTATTGAGCGTGAAAACTTTCACTTAATGGTGCTTGATTTAATGCTGCCCGGAGAAGACGGGCTCTCTATTTGCAGACGGTTACGTCAAAAAGAAAACCAAATCCCAATTGTGATGTTGACCGCTAAAGGTGATGAAGTAGACCGCATTATTGGTTTGGAGCTCGGTGCTGACGATTATATTCCTAAACCGTTTAATCCACGTGAGTTACTTGCCCGCATAAAAGCAATTTTACGTCGCCAATCAAAAGAAGTACCAGGGGCACCTTCAGCAGAAGAGAATTTAATTGAGTTTGGTAAATTTACTTTAAATTTAGCCACACGAGAAATGAGCGAAGGGGATAATACCGTATCGCTCACAAGTGGTGAATTTGCGGTGTTAAAAGCGTTAGTGTCTCACCCGCGTGAGCCATTAAGTCGTGATAAATTAATGAACTTAGCTAGAGGGCGAGACTACAGTGCGCTTGAGCGCAGTATTGATGTTCAAGTATCACGCCTTCGCCGTATGATTGAAGTGGATGCGGCTAACCCGCGTTATATTCAAACTGTATGGGGATTAGGTTATGTGTTTGTTCCTGATGGTGAAAAGTAATAATTATGGGGATGTTTCCACGTAGTGCGTTTGGGCAAACTGTTTTTTTAGTGGCAGCACTGTTGCTGATTAACCAAATTGTATCCTACGTCACAGTAAGTTTATATGTCGTTAAACCCACCATTGAGCAAGTTAATTTGATGCTCGCTAAGCAAATTAAAACCGTGTTTATTGACTGGGAAGATGGCGTTGAAGTAACCGATGAAGTTTCAGAAAAGTTTTTTGAAATAACCGGTATTGAGGTGATGACTCAGCGTGAAGCGATGCGCAATGGCTTAGGGCAAAGTCGTGAGTATTCGGGGCTATCGCGAAGTATGTCAGAGCAGTTGAATGGGTTTTCTCGGGTACGCATTAGTCAAACTGATCCACTTATTTATTGGGTGGAAGCCCCGCAAGCACCGGGCTATTGGGTTAAAGTTCCCTTAACCGGATTTAAAGAAAGTAATCTTGAATTTTTAACTTTTTACTTATCCAGTATAGGCTTTTTAAGTGTATTAGGCGGGTGGCTATTTGCAAGACATTTGAACCGACCATTAAAAGCACTGCAACAAGCGGCAATAAAAGTAGGCGTTGGTGATTTTAGTACTAAGTTACAAGAACAAGGCTCAAGTGAAGTTATTGAGGTAACGCGGGCTTTTAATCAAATGTCGCGAGGTATAGCAGCCCTTGAAAATGATCGTCGATTACTCATGGCCGGTGTCTCTCACGACTTACGCACACCGCTTACCCGTATTCGGTTAGCCACAGAAATGATGGTTGATGAAGATGATTATTTACGCGAAGGTATTATTTACGACATTGAAGATATGAATGGCATTATTGATCAGTTTATTGAATATTTACGCCATCATAAACGTGAAGAACAAAGCTATGAAGATATCAATGCGTTAGTAGCCGAAGTCGTACAAAGTGAATTAAAGCATCAACGTGTTATTACGTTTGAAAGCAATCCTAACCTAGGTAATATTCCCATAAGCTCAGTGGCTATTAAGCGAGTAGTGACGAATATGATTGAAAATGCACTGCGTTACTCGCACGGGGATATTGAGGTGCAAAGTTATTTTAATAGCAATAAAAAGTACGTCATTATTGCGGTTAACGATAATGGCCCAGGTATTCCTGAGAGTGAATTAGAATCAGTGTTCGAACCATTTAAGCAAGGTGACGCTGCACGAGGCAGTGAAGGCAGTGGTTTAGGCTTAGCTATTATTAAACGCATTATAGACATGCATAATGGCAAGGTTGTGCTCTCTAATCGCCCTGAAGGTGGTTTAAGTGCGCAAATATATTTACCGGTTAAAGTGGTTAATCAAAACTAAATAAAGCTATCCGCCGTTATATGCGGATAGCTTTAACCATTTTATAGTGCTTTAAAACGAATGGCTGTACCACCACTGGTGGCCAATTTTAGTGTGAGTTTATCATTTGCGGTAACAGTGCGTTTTTCGATTTTTAAATCGTAAGGATTGTTCTTCCACTCTGCCTTATCACCATCTTTGTAGATTTGCGCTTCAAACTGTTTATCTTTATCTAAGAAGTCGAGTTTAACCTCAATGGTGCGGGCGTTTTCATCAGTTACAGCGCCTAAGTACCAGTCATTACCAGTGTACTGATCGCGTTTACGTTCTTTACGTGCAAATACAATAAAGTCGCCTACTTCTCCATCAAGCGCAATACTTTGTTGCCAATCGGTCGGTACGTCTTGAATAAATTGAAAAGCATCGGGCTTAGCTAAATAATTTTTAGGTAAATCAGCCGCCATTTGAATTGGGCTGTACATTACAACATAAAGTGCTAATTGCTTTGCAAGTGTTGTTTGCGGACGGTTTGTATCGCCACCTAAGCCATTAAAACTCATGTCAAAAATACCCGGTGTAAAGTCCATTGGGCCTGCAAGCATACGCGTAAAAGCAAGCATTGGAATGTGCTCTGGTGGATTGGGTGGCGTGCCCCATGCGTTAAATTCTTGGCCGCGAGCGCCTTCACGAGCAATCCAATTAGGGTAAGTTCGGCGAAGGCCGGTGTCTTTTATTGGCTCATGAGTATTAATACTTATTTTATGTTTTGCAGCTAGCTTAACGTTGTATAAGTACTCATTAACCATAAATTGGCCGTCATGCCACTCAAAACGGGCAATGCCGTTTTCATCAATGCGTTTAATATTGCCACCATCGGCCACATAACCGGTTTTAATTTGGCTTACATTTGATTGCTCGTAAAGCGCAAAAGCGTCTTCCATTTGATTACGATAATTTGTTACGTTACCTGAGGTTTCATGGTGGCCAATTAACTGCACCCCTTTTTGCTTACCGTAGCGGGTAAGCTCCTCAATATCAAAGTCATCATATGCTTGGGTAAAGCTAAATACATCGCCATTAAAAAACCAGTCGCCATCCCAACCGGTGTTCCAACCTTCCACTAATACACCATCAAAGCCGTATTTTGCGGCAAAGTCCATGTAGTATTTAGTATTTTTTGTGGTGGCACCGTGTTTTTCGCCACTACCCCAAGTATTCTCATTAATGTGCATGCCCCACCAAATACCTACGTATTTGCCTGGTTTAACCCAGGACACATCACCGAGCTTATTTGGCTCATTTAGATTTAAAATAATATCTGAATTAACTAAGTCTACCGCATGTTCGCCAATTTGAATGGTGCGCCAAGGCGTATTAAATGCACCGTGCTTTTTGACTGCTATACCATCTGACCATGGCGTTAAATCGGCGCTAAAAGTGCCTGGGCGACGTTGGTTAAGCACCATGCCCGCATAATCGACTAGGGCTGCTTCATGAATGCTGACATGCACGCCGTTGCCATTTTTAAAGGTAAAAGGGGTGTGAGCGAGTGCAGCATCTTGTAAGGCTGTGGTGTTGTAGACATATTCGTAACGATTCCAACCGCGAGCAGGTATCCACCATGCGGTGGCTTTATCGGCACCGGCGATGGCAAACTCGGTCAGCTCTTTAGTAATTTCTGTTTTTTCAAAACCGGCTTGTTTAGGGACTTCATAGCGAAATCCCACACCGCTATCAAAGGCTTTAAATCGCACTGTGTATGTGCCACCGTGGGGTGCGGGTTTATCAAAGGTAACGGCAATTTCATTGTGCTTGTCGACAACGGTTTGACGCTCTCCCCAAGGTTGCTGCCATTGACTATCGGTTTGTGAGCGAGTTACTTCACTAATAACAAAACCTTCATCAAATGGCGCTTGGCTTTTAAATCTAAAACCTAAATGTGACTGCGTAATAACAGGTTTACCATTAAAGCTAATAGAATAGTAAGGAGATGAAGATTGATCAGATATGGTGATTTTAATTTTTTGATCAGGCGATTCCAGCATGGCTTCTTTTGCAAAAGCGCTGCTTGAAAGTAAAGCAACTAGCAGTAAAGGTAATCTCATTGTGTGTCCTTTATGTCAAATTGTAGACTATGAGCATAAAGTGAAGGTGGGGTTATTACGAGATGACTGCAAACGTATTCAATGTAATTAAACACATAAAAAAAGGCTCTAGCGAGCCCTGTTTTGTATTTATAACTTATTATTTTTTATCAAAAGCGCGTTTCATGTAATTAGGTGTTGCGAGTGCACCGTGATGAATGCCGCCATTGTAGTATTCACTATGCTCAGCAATTATGGCTGCGCCGTCTTCTCTAAAGCCATTAAATGCTTCAGATTTGCGAGCTAGCGTCACTGACCATAACCCACTTGGGTAAATAGGTTGTGGGAATGGAAGAGTTTGTAAATCGTTAAAACCAACACTTAGCATAGCTTCGCGCATTTCAACCAACAGTGGCATATGCATTAATGGCGATTCACTTTGTTGTACCAGTATTCCACCAGGGCGAAGTGCGTTTAAACAGCTAGTATAAAACGCATGGTTAAATAAACCTTCACCTGGGCCTACCGGATCAGTACCATCAACAATTACTACATCAATAGACTCACCAGCTGCTTCGCGCATGTATTTAATGCCATCGTCAAACATCACAGTAGCACGTGGGTCGTTATTTGATTCACATAACTCAGGGAAGTACTTTAACGACATTTGGGTAACCACTTCGTCAATATCTATTTGTGTAACAGTTTCTACACTTGGGTGCTTGAGCACTTCACGTAATGTACCGCAATCGCCGCCACCAATAATAACTACGTTTTTTGGGTTTGGATGCGCCAGTAATGCTGGGTGGCTGATCATTTCGTGGTAAAAAAAGTTTTCACGGCTACTTACCATAGTACAACCATCAATGATCATTAAATTACCAAAGTCTGTGGTTTCAAACATTTCTACTTTTTGAAAAGGAGACTGTTTTTCATCTAACTTTTTGTTAATACGTAATGAAAATGCGCTGCCATCTCGGTCGCTAATTTCAGTAAACCACTTACTTTGATCTAAATTTGCCATAGTTGTTGTTACACTTTTGGTTGAGTATGAAAAAAAGGAGGCAATTCTGCCAGTGCTTGGCCTATTGCTCAATCAAATTTTACTCTCTTTAGCGAATAAAGTTAGCTATAAAGAGGGGAAAGTTCAATTTTTGTTAGCTTAGCAGATAGTGACGTATTAAAATGCCCCTTTACACCTAATTTAATAAAGAAGAGTTGCCATGACTTGGGGTTTAGAAACAGCACGTGCTACATACAATGTTGCTCATTGGAGCGATGGTTATTTTGATATTAACGCACAAGGTGAGTTGATAGCCTATCCTGATGGCGACCAAACAAAACCTGCCATTTCTTTAAGTCAGCTTACTGAGCAATTTAAGCAGCAAGGGTTAACATTGCCCGTACTGGTGCGCTTTACTGATATTTTAAAAAATCGTGTCGATACGCTCACCAATGCCTTCACTCAAGCGCGCACTAACCGCGAATATAACGGCAAATACACCTGTGTTTATCCTATCAAAGTAAACCAACAGCGCTCTGTTGTGAGTAAGTTATTAGCTCACCCAAGTGGCTTAGTGGGACTTGAAGCCGGTTCTAAGCCTGAACTAATGGCCATTTTAGGGGTGGCGAAAGAGCCTATTACAATTGTATGCAACGGCTACAAAGACAGTGAGTTTTTACGTTTAGCCTGTATTGGTCAAGCAATGGGACACAGCGTTAAAATTGTGGTTGAAAAACTCTCAGAGCTAACCACATTGCTTGAAGAAATTGATAATTTAGGCATTGAACCGGCTATTGGAATTCGTATTCGCTTAAATTCGGTTGGCAAAGGTAAATGGCAAAATACCGGTGGTGAAAAAGGTAAGTTTGGTTTAACTGCAGGGCAAGTACTCAGTGCAGTGGAAGTACTTAAGCAACATAACAAATTGCATTTAATGCAAATGGTGCATTTTCATATTGGTTCTCAAATCGCCAATATTCGTGATATTCATCGTGCCTTGCGCGAATGTGCTCGCCATTTTGCTGAATTAACTCAATACGGTGTACCGCTAAATACGGTTGATGTGGGTGGCGGGCTTGGCGTTGACTACGAAGGCTCAGGCTCACGCAGTGCCTGCTCAATGAACTACACAGTCGAAGAATACGCGCGTAACGTAGTGAATGCATTTGCCGATGTGTGCGATCAGCATAACTTAACGCACCCTGCTATTATTACCGAATCTGGCCGTGCATTAACGGCTCATCATGCAGTGTTGATCACTGATGTCATTGATGTAGAAAAAGCACCGAATCATTTAAACCCAGAACCGCCATTGGAAAACAGCGCATTAGTGCTAGATGAAATGTGGCAATGCTTACAACGTTTGAACCCACGTATGGCACTTGAAATATATCATGATGCTATGCACTTATTTAGCGAAGCACACGATCAATACGTGCATGGTTTAGTGAGCATGCTAGAGTGGGCGAAAATAGAGCAGCTTTACTTTACGATTTTACACCGAGTTCGTGCATCGTTAAGCGTTAACGCACGTGCTCATCGCGAAGTGCTAGATGATTTAAACGAAAAACTAGCCGATAAACTGTTTGTGAATTTTTCATTGTTTCAGTCATTACCTGATGTATGGGGTATTCAGCAGTTATTTCCGGTCATGCCCATCGAAAACCTAACGCAGCCGCTTACTCAGCGCGCGATTATCCAAGACATTACTTGTGATTCTGACGGGCAAATACGTGAGTACGTTGAAGGTGCAGGTATTGAAACTAGTTTACCTATCCCTGAATATACACAAGGTCAGCAGTATCATATTGCCATGTTTATGGTGGGGGCATACCAAGAGATTTTAGGTGACTTACATAACCTATTTGGTGATACCGACTCAGTCCATGTTGAGCTTAATGAGCAAGGATATGTATTAACCAATGCCATTAAAGGTGACAGCGTTAAGGATGTATTAAAATTTGTTGATTATGATAGCGAGTTATTAGCTGATAACTTTGCCACTCAAATTAATAAACTTGATGTATCAGAACACTGTAAAGAAGGGTACCTAGCCGAGCTCAATGCAGGGCTTGAGGGCTACACCTATTTTGAAGATTAATTTAGTTGCATAGTTAAGCGCGGTCTTAGTGGCTGCGCGATGTTTAAAGGAATAGAAGTAATGTCAGTTATTCGCAGTGTATTTAGTATTTTCTTTTATACAATAAACACTCTTTTTTGGTTTGTGCCTATTTTTATTTGTGGCATCGTTAAGTTAATCCCAATCAAACCACTACAAAAATTAATGAGCTGGACGGCCAAGCAATGTGCCTCTATTTGGGTGACCTTCAACACGTTAAATCAGACGTTATTAACGCCAACTAAACTTAATGTTATTGGCCTTGAAGAGCTTAAATCAAAAGATTGGTACCTAGTCATTGCTAACCACCAAAGCTGGGTGGATATTTTAGTGTTACAGCGGGTGTTTAACCGAAAAATACCTTTTTTGAACTTCTTTTTGAAAAAAGAGCTTATTTACGTACCTGTTTTAGGTTTGTGTTGGTGGGCACTCGACTTTCCTTTTATGACCCGTACCAGTAAAAGCCAATTAAAAAAGAATCCTAAATTGCGTGGTAAAGATTTAGAAACCACCCGTAAAGCCTGTGAAAAATTTAAAGAAATGCCAGTCAGTGTGGTTAACTTTGTTGAAGGGACGCGTTTTACAGCGCAAAAGCATGCGCGTCAAAATAGCCCGTTTCCTCACTTACTTAAACCGAAAGCGGGTGGTGTGGCGTTTGTGATGCAAGCCATGGGTGAGCAAATTTCTAAAGTGGTAAATGTCACTATTCATTACCCTGAGGGCATTCCTACCTTTATGGATTTTGCAGCCGGTAAAGTAAAACACATTGATGTACATGTTGAAGTAAAAGGCGTTAGTGACGACTTAATTGGTGATTACACTAATGATCCTGACTTTAGAGTACGTTTTCAAAGTGAATTAAATCGCGTGTGGGAAGAAAAAAACCAGACGTTGGTCAATCTCAAACAAAAATAACAAAATGAGCTGACAGTTATGCTAAAAAAATGGTTACCTAATTGGTTAAATGGCTTAATTGTTGGCTGTGTTTTATTTGCTAATTTAATAATATTTGGCGCATTAGTGCTTACCCTAGGGTTAGTTAAATTAGTGCTGCCCATACCCGTAGTGAGTAAATTATTACACAGTGCGTATAAAGGGTGGTGCAAAGGTAACCGCTTAGGGCTGTGGTTAGGCTGTAATAATATTAAAGTTAATATTAGTGGGGAGGTAAACGCCAACAGTTGGTATTTGCTAATCAGTAATCATATTAGCTGGCTTGATATTGCAGTATTGAGCTCGTTGGATGCATTGCCAGCCCCTAAGTTTTTTTTAAAAGATGAGCTTAAATACGTGCCATTTATTGGCACTGGTGCGTGGGCGATGGGTATGCCCTTTATGAAACGGGTGACCAAAGCGCAATTGGCTAAAAATCCGAATTTAAAAGGCTTAGATGTCGAGCGTACTAAGCGCAGTTGCCGTAACTTTCGTCATCATCCTACAACCATAGTTAATTTTGTAGAAGGTACGCGTTTTACTGCGCAAAAGCACCAGCATCAACAAAGTCCTTTTCAGTATTTATTAAAACCTAAGGCTGGTGGAACTGCTTTTGCCTTAGAGGTTTTAAACGAGCAGTTTGACGCTATGCTTAACACCAGTTTAGTGTATAGCGGTCAGTCAGATCATGTGTGTCGTAATATTTTAAAAGGCGAGTTGGAGTCTATTCATATTACTATTGAGGTTATGCCAATAAATACACAGATGATTGGCAGTTACCAAACCGATAAGGCATTCAGGGTCCAGTTTCAGCAATACTTAAATAACTTATGGACAGTAAAAGATAAGCAATTAAGCGCTATTCATATTCAACAAGCTAGTACTGAATTAACACCCAGTAAGGAAATTGAAATACCATGAACAAAACACACCTACAGGAGCTAATTACTCCTTGGTTTGAAAAAGTCCCCGATGCTTTTTTTCTCAGTGCAATCACCGCCTCATCAATTGGCATTCTTTCATTATTATTTGTTTACTTATTTACTCGTCGCTTAATGTTACCGGGTATTCAAAAGGTGGTGACTAAACTCTCTCCTGAGCGTATTGGTTCATTGTCACCTATGTTAACTAAGCTGAATAAACGAATTGCTTGCTTGTTATGTTGTGTACTTTTTTTAGCCACATTTGATAGTGTTTATCCGGTTAATGCAATTGCTCAAGAGATCCTTAAAACCATTGGCCAAGCATTATTAATTATTTATATTGGTTTTATTATTAGCAGCATAGTGAGCATTGCTGGCGCTATTTATAACCAATTAGATTTTGCTCGCGAAGTACCTATTCAAGGCTTAATTCAAGTGGTTAAGCTGATCACCTTTATTGTGTGTTCAATATTAATTGTTAGTATTGTGCTTGAAAAATCGCCGACTTATATTCTTTCTGGTTTTGGTGCGATCGCCGCTGTTACTTTATTAGTATTTAAAGACACCATATTAGGTTTTGTCGCCAGCATTCAAATTGCCGCTAATCGTTTAGTGACCTATGGGGACTGGATCCAAGTAGATAACTACGGCGCCGATGGCGAAGTAATTGATTTAGGACTTAATACTGTAAAAGTGCGTAACTGGGATAACACCATAACGACCATCCCTACTTATATGCTGGTGGCCGGTTCATTTAAAAATTGGCGCGGTATGCAAGAATCTGGTGGGCGACGCATCAAGCGTTCTTTAAACATTGATATGAACAGCATCTTTTTAGTTGATGACGATTTTAAAGCGCAAATAGAAGCGGCTATACCACTGCAAGAATATATTCGACTAGGCACCCTTCCCGATCCGGTGTCGAACTTAGGGCTATTTCGTCGCTATGCAGAGGGTTACTTAAAACAACACAGTAAAATCAATACCTCGCTCACACTTATGGTGCGTGAACTACAACCGCTTAATCATGGCTTACCGATTGAGTTTTACTGCTTCAGTGAAGACAAACGTTGGATATCGTACGAGCACTTACAAGCTGAAATTATGGACCATTTACTGGCTGTATTACCAGTGTTTGGGCTGCGCGCTTATCAAAGTGTCAGTGGGCAATTAAGCCCAGCTGACGGGGCCAATATGGCAGGTAAACCCAGCATTAAAGTGCCCAATAATGCTGTCCAAGGCCAACACCAATAAACAATAACAATAGCCACCAAATAGGTGGCTTTTTAATACGTAACCATGCAAACGCAGCAATCACTAATGCAATTTGCCAAATATTGCTTACGGCAGAAGTCCAAATGGGTGAATATAATGCAGCTGCCAAAAAGCCAACTACAGCAGCATTAAGCGCTGCAATTGAGCTGGCAAAGCGAGGATTACTGGCCAAGTTTATCCAGCTTTTTTGAAATGCCAGCATCAGTAAAAAACCGGGTAAAAATATCAATAATGTTGCGATTAGCGCACCCACTAATGGTTGTGCAGAGTTCAATTGTGCCCCCAAGTAGGTGGCGATAGTAAACATTGGGCCAGGAACGGCTTGGGCACTGGCGTACGCAGTTAAGAATTGATCATTACTCAGCGTTGGAACTCCCGCTTGCAAAACAGGTAATACAACGTGTCCACCACCAAATACCATGGCACCTGCTTGGTAAAAAGGCGCGAATAACGCAGCGTTTTCGCCAAGTGGGATAAAGCTGATGGCAAGTAGTAGTGCAAATAAGCCAAGAGCGATCCAATTGATGTTGGTTTTTTCTCTGCTAACATTTTCTGTAGATTTAGCTAAGTTAAGTAAAGGCCATAAAGCACCGATAATGGCAGCGGTTACTAAAATGGCGATTTGAGTGCCCAACATAGGAAATAAAATCAGTGCTAAAGTACTCATTATTGCCAGAAGTTTAAGTACCGCACTGGTGCAAAAGCTTTTCGCCATACTAAAGGTCGCATCAGCAACAATAACCACGGCAAATAGTTTCAAACCTGCAATAATAGCAAAATAAACAGCATCAAACTGATGTGCACTTATTGCAATTAGCACCATGATCAAAAACGAAGGCAGGGTAAAGCCTATAAACGCAGCGATACCACCGAGTACACCAGCACGTTCTACGCCAATAGCAAAGCTAACCTGACTTGAACCAGGGCCAGGCAGAGCTTGACTTAAGCTAATTAGCTGCGCGTAACGCGCTGTACTTAACCAGTGAAGCGAATCAACAAAGTGGTGCTTAAAGTAACCTAAATGGGCGGCAGGGCCGCCAAAACTCATGCAGCCAAGCAAAAAAAACTGCCTAAAAATCGCAATTAACATAGTGTCCATCGCCTTTTGATAAATCATAAAATTGTCACAAATAAGTATGACATTTTTATGAAACGCTATCACTACTTCCTTATTTTATAGGCAATATCAACGCTTATACATTGTTCTTCATTGTTGGTTCATACATATATTTGCATAATCGCAATAATAAATTCTAAATGAATAGGAAATTACCATGATGTTAACTAAATCACTTTTAAGTGTCACTGTCGTTGTTGTATTACTTTCTGGCTGTGAAATGAATAACACAGGTAAAGGTGCCGCTATTGGTGCAGCCGCGGGTGGTATTTTAGGTAAAGCTACAGGTAATCATAAAGATAAGCGTATTTTTATTGGTGCAGCTATTGGTGCGCTAGCGGGTGCTGCTGTAGGTGATTACATGGATAAACAAGAAGCTGCTTTTCGTGATGAGTTAGCGGGTTCGGGAGTTGAAGTGGTTCGTGAAGGCGATAATTTACGCTTAGTGATGCCCTCTAATATTACGTTTGCGACTGATCAATCTTATATTTCATCGGGCTTTCATGACACTCTAAATGCGATAGCAAGTGTAATGAATAAATACGAAAAAACCTACTTAAGTGTTGAAGGTCACACCGACAGCACGGGCAAAGATAGTTACAACATGACTCTTTCAGAGCAGCGTGCACAAAGTGTAAAAAATTACTTAGTGAACCAGCAAATTATGGCGGCACGAGTAAGCACGAGCGGCTATGGCGAATCACGCCCAATAGCGATTAACGATACCGCGAATGGTCGCGCGCAAAACCGCCGCGTCGAAATTCAAATAGTGCCTAATACACAAGGTTAATAGCTAAAACCGCGCAAATGCGTGGTTTTGTATATTTTAATGGCACTTTTGCCTGCGTTAGCTGTCACAAATAGTTCTTCGATAAGGACATATTTATGGCAGCGTGGCGCACGGCAATTATTTTATCGGTATGTTTACATGGATTAGTTTTGTTTTTTGTTGCCTCATTAAAAGCACCTAAAATAAAGCCGCCACAATCAATCCCCATTAAAGCTTATATGGTAAGTGTGCCAGCTAAAATTAAAGCAACACAACAAGTCCCTCAACAACGCGTTCATACAAATAAAAATACAGAAATTAAATCTATTGAGCCTATTAATGCAACCCAATCAAAACCACTAAATATTAATTATAAAAAAACAGAGAAAACGACTAAGCCGCTAAATACCATCACGAAAAATACTCAGCCTGTAATTTTAAAGCCTTACAAAAAGATCGATTTAAACAAAGGACTCAACAGTATTTTAAAGCAACAAACTGGCTATTCTGATACTGCAAAGAATGACCCTCAGAAAAAGCGCATCACAGTCCCAAAAGAGCATGCAGGTAAGGTAAAGCCACTGTTAAAAATCGAGCAGCAAAATATGCAATTTACCACTTACCGACGAGGTGATAGCTGTTTTAAAAAGGTATCTATTGGTGCTGGGGTTATGCCCAAAAAGGACTTGCCAGAGAGTTATATCGTTGGTGTAAAGTGCGATAAAACCAAGCTAACAAAGGCTTACGATACCGCAATGAATAAATGGCTTCATAAAAAGTAACTACTAAAGCGCAATTAATCTAGATTAAACTGTAATTCACATAGTTTTTGATACAAAGGGTTACTTGCCATTAATTGCTGATGAGTGCCTGTAGCTTTTATTTCGCCATTTTCCATTACCACAATCATATCGGCATGTTTTACCGTGGCCAGTCTATGGGCAATAATCAGCGTTGTTCTATTTTGCATTAAGTGTTCAAGTGCGGCCTGAACATGATGCTCGCTTTGCGCATCAAGCGCGCTGGTAGCCTCATCAAGTAGCAGTATTTCTGGGTCTTTTAAAATGGCGCGAGCAAGAACAATACGCTGCTTTTGCCCACCCGATAGCCTTACACCTTGTTCACCTAAGAAGCTGTTATAGCCTTGTGGTAACTGTTTTATAAATTCATCAGCATGGGCATGTTTGGCGGCCGTATAAACTTGCTCGTCACTGGCGCTTGGGTTTCCATAGCGAATGTTATGCATAACATCAGAGCTAAATAAAATCGGGTTTTGTGCCACCATCCCCATTTTGTTACGCAAGGTGTTTAATGACAACTGTTTAATATTTATATTATGAAACTTAATCGCTCCGCTGGCTGGATCGTAAAAGCGCTGCAATAGTTCAAATAAGGTAGTTTTACCCGCACCGGAAGGGCCAACAATAGCCACAGTTTTACCTGTTTCAATATTTAAGCTGATATTATTTAATGCGCTTACATCTGGGCGAGAAGGGTAATTAAAACTAATACCTTCAAGTGAAATTGCACTGTTGCTGGTTGTTGTATGTAACTGATCATCTTGTGGAATTTCGGGGTTTTGTATTTTACTTTCAACCGCAAGTAGCTCGAGTAACCTTGCTGCTGCTCCTGCTGCGCGCTGTAGTTCACCATAAACCTCTGCAACGGTCGCTACCGACATGGCCACCATAATGGCATAGAACACAAACGCGCCAAGTTCACCGCCCGTCATAGTGCCTGCTAACACATCACTACCGCCTACCCAGAGCATGGCACTAATAGCACTAAAGGTAAGAAAAATAACAGCTGCAATTAAAAACGAACGTTGTTTAATTCGGCTTTTAGCCATATTAAATGCCTTTTCGGTTTCAAGCGCAAAAGCAGATTGTTCTTGTTGTTCGTGGCTATAACTTTGTACCACTTTTATGTTTTGAATGATCTCACCCGCGTAGGTGCTTATATCGGCAATCGCATCTTGGCTGGAGCTTGCTAGTTTGCGTACTTTTTTTCCAAAAACCAACATAGGCACCAGTACTAAAGGGACGCAGGCCACAACGACCAAGGTAAGCTTTAAATTAGTAACAAGCAGCATAATTAAACCACCAACTAACATTAGCGCGCTTCGCAGTGCCATAGAAAATGACGATCCAATAATAGATTGTAGTAATGTGGTGTCGGCGGTTAAACGCGACATCAGCTCGCCGCTACGATTTTCTTCAAAGTAACTCGGGTGCAAGGTAACAATACGATTAAACACGGCTTTTCGAATGTCGTTACTGACTCGTTCGCCAATCCACGACATTAAATAAAATCGGCTGAATGTACCCACTGCCAATAAACTGATCAAAGCAATTAATACCAACACAGCTTGTTGTAATTGCGCTTGCGAGCCGGCAATAAAGCCATGATCAATCACAAATTTAACGCCTTGGCCTAGCGATAAATTAACCCCTGCGGTGGCCAGTAACGCCACTAAAGCCCCTAAAACTACCCATTTATAAGGCTTAATAAAATTGAATATAGGGAATAAAGCGCTAAAGGCGGCTTTATCTGAAGCAGGCTTGTCTGTAGGCATAGTAGATTCTTATTGATGATTAAGGTATAGATATGGCATCAATAGATTAAAAATCAATAGTATTAAAAATCATCAATAAGGAAAAATTATGACAACTAAACAGGTAACAGGCGAGTTTACCGTTACATTAGCGCCTATAGAGGGGTATGCACACGGGCAGCAAGGCGTTAATTTAGGTCGTATGTCGATTGATAAACAATTTACTGGTGGCCTAACCGCAACTAGCCAAGGTGAAATGCTCAGCGCCATGACCCCCACTCAAGGCAGTGCCGGTTACGTGGCTATTGAGCAAGTAATAGGCGAACTTGATGGTTTGCAAGGTGGTTTTGTATTACAGCACTTTGGGCTGATGGACAAAGGCCAAGATAGCTTGATTTTAAAAGTTGTCCCCGACTCTGGTACCAATGAGCTCGCAGGATTAACAGGCAGTATGGCGATACGAATAGAGCAGGGTATTCACCATTATGATTTTGAATACAGCCTATAAAGCAGGTATTTATAATGCAAAAAGTAATCGAATTCAGAAAGGCCCGTTTTTTGGGTGGGGTAGATATAGTCGCACTAAATGATCGCATACTGGAATTAAACCAAGATGGCTGGAAAGTAATAAACGCAGTGCCATTGACAGGCTTTTATGGGCAAGTGCATGGTTATGCATTACTTATTGAAAATGAAGAAATATAAGGGTTACTAATGGCATTATCATTATGGTTTAGCTTAGCACTGGTGTGCATGATGGGGGCGATGTCTCCCGGGCCCAGTTTAGCTGTGGTATTAAAACATAGCTTAAGCGGTGGCATGAAAAATGGCATGCTGGCAGCGTTAAGTCATGGTTTTGGAGTGGGCTTATATGCCGCAGCTTCACTGTTGGGGTTAGGCGCATTGATGTTGCAGTTTCCTACTGTGTACCAATTTTTAGTGTACTTAGGGGCAGCCTATTTAGCATATTTAGGTTTGAAAATACTATTTTCAAAGCCCAACGACAGCGAGCTAAACATTCAGCAAAGCGACATGAGCAGCTCTAAGGCGTTACAAGATGGCTTTGCCATTGCATTTTTAAACCCCAAACTAGCAATTTTCTTTTTGGCGTTATTTTCACAATTTATCGACCCAGAGAACCTTACTTTAAATATTGGCGTTATTATGTGCTTAACGGTTTTTGTGATAGATACAGGCTGGTATTTATTGGTGGCTTTACTTACTGAGGTGTCTAAAAAGCGCTTTGGTTTTACTAAATCATCCCCTTGGCTTGATAAAATATTAGCGGTGGTTTTTATAGGGTTGGCAATAAGAGTGGTGCTTATGGTGTAGTTTATTCAATTTTAGCAATCCTTACCGCTTACCTTAAAAACTGTTTTAGTAATTTTTAATGCTCCTGTGAAATAACGACGTGTGGCTGACTTTTCCTTTTAGTTGGTCGATATATTTTACGTTATCCACATGATCGCAGCACTTCATGACTAAGTTCCTTTCCTTGCTAGCTATTGCCCTTGCTGGTGCATACGTATTCATTACACTTGATTTACTTTTTGGTTACACTTTATTGGTTTTATTTTATCCACAAATTAAAAATAAACAGCACACAATTATAAAATCAATAGGGTAGGAAGCTCATGGGGAAATTTAAACTGAGTGCATTAATGCTCGCAATGTTTGCAGCCAGCAGTGCATTGGCCGCAGCTGAAAGTGAGGCACAAGCAACAGTCAATCCACAGTTAGATGAGGATTTAGAAGTTATTGAAGTAACCGGCTTTAGCCGAAGCTTAATTCAATCACTTAACCAAAAACGTTTTACAGATACAGTGTCAGAGCAGCTATCTGCCGATGATTTAGGAGCGTTACCTGATGTATCAATGGCAGATGCACTAACGCGATTACCAGGTATTTCAGCTGTAAGAACCGGTGGTCAAGCCGCCGAAATAAACATTCGTGGTATGTCGGGTGGGTTTGTGTTTTCAACCCTAAATGGCCGTGAGCAAGTATCCACCAGTGGTAGCCGCAGTATTGAATTTGATCAGTACCCGTCTGAATTGATCAGCTCAGCAGCCGTGTATAAATCACCAAAAGCTTCGCTTATTGAAGGCGGTGTTGCGGGTACGGTAGAGCTGCAAACAGCCAGCCCGCTTGATAATGAACAGCAGCATAAGTTTGTGGTTAACGCCAGAGGTATGTACAACGACCGAGCGTCTGAGGTGAACGATGCCACTGAGTTTGGCGATCGCATTAGCTTTTCCTATCAAGGAAAATATTTAGATGACACGCTAGGTGTTGCGCTTGGCTATGCGCGCTTATTTCAACCTAGTGTAGCAACACAGTTTATTGGCCTCGCTTATAACGATAATAAAGATATAGATGGCTTGGCAAATGATACTAATGGCCCTGAAGTAAACCCAGAAAACGAATACATTAGTGAAGGTTTTGAGCTCCAGCATTTAGGTGGTGAAGAAACCCGTAACGGTTACATGGCAGCAATTGAATGGATACCTGTAGATAACTTTAAGCTAAAGGGTGATGTGTTTTTATCACGCTTTGACACTGAGTCATTTGCCCGTGGTTTACGAGTGAAGTTAGGCGGCCCAACGGCCACTTATACAAACGCTCAGCTAGAGGGCAATTCAGTGGTTGGCGCCTCTGTTAATCGCACCTCAAAAAGCTATACCCGAATTGAAATCGTTAACGATGATAACCAAGACTTTGACGAAGTAGACAGTTACGGCGTTAACGCGGACTGGCAAGTAACAGAGCGTTTAAACGTCAATATGGATGTGTCTTTGTCGCGAGCAAAGAGTAATTTTCGCAATGGTTTATTGTGGGCATTGGTTGCCGAAGATGCGACAGCGCAAGAGCCAGTGTTAGATAAAAACGTATCAATAAACTATCAGCTTAATGGTTTAAATTTACCGGATGTCGGCTTTAATCAAGCAGCTGCATTTAGCGATATCGACCGGGTAATGGTAAGTAAATACGGTATTTATCCATATCAAAATGAAGATGAAGTAAGTGCTTATCGACTTGATTTTAAATACGAGTTGGATAACAGCTGGTTTAGCTCTGTGGAATTTGGTGCGCGTTATTCAGATCGCGAATACAGCAACAATCGTTCGGTGTTTGAATACGGCAATGACGGTGATTTCTCAGCAACTGAGCCGCCACTGCGTTTAACCAATGACATGGTAAATGTTGTTGATTGGGAAGGCGAGTTTAGCTACTTTCCATCGTATTTAGCGATTGATGTAGATAAAGCGCTCAATGCGTGGTTCCCAGAAGGTGCGCCTACACCGGTTACCACCTGGGGTAACGCTGATGGGGTGGTTGACCCACAAGGTTACACCACAAACTATTCATGGACTATGTTACAAAGTGGCTCAGTGTATGAGGAAGTGCTGTCAGCGTACGCTATGCTTAATATTAATGCTGAGATTGGCAATATGCCCGTGCTGGGTAATATTGGTATTCGCCGTGTCGATACCGACCAATCGGCCACGATTTTAGAGAACGTCAACGGGGATTTAGCGCTGGGCGCACAAAATATTACCGATAGCATCGGCATTGTAAATCAAAACTATCTACCTAATGTGCTTGGCACTACTTACACCGACTACCTACCATCGCTTAACTTAAACTTTCAGTTAACTGATAACACGCAATTGCGTTTAGCGGCGGCTAAAGTGATGTCGCGTCCGCCAATAAACCGTTTAGCGGGGGACGCCAGTGCGCAGGCAGATAAAACCACCGGTAAAATAAATGGCTCAAGTACTAACAACCCGTTCTTAAAACCATTTTATGCTGACCAATACGATATCTCTTACGAGCATTATTTTGATGAATCAGATGGTGCGCTTGTTGTAGCCGGTTTTTATAAAAATATAGATTCGTTTATCGATACGATTGCAATTGAGGGATTTGATTTCAAAGGCAATGGTTTTAACGTCCCCGAGTATATTGAAAACCCAGTCAGTGGCGAGCAAGTAGCCACCACTAACGGCACTTACACAACGGCGGTAAATAACGCTAATGGCGGTTATATTCGCGGTATTGAACTTGCCTACACGCAAGTATTTTCGTTTTTACCCGCGCCGTTTGATGGTCTTGGGTTTAACGGTAGCTATTCATACACCGAAAGCGAAGTTGAATCTATCACCAGCTTAGGTGGTGAAACAGTTACACAAGGCTTACCTGGTTTGTCTAAAAATGTGTTAAACGGCACTTTATTTTATAGCTTAGATAATTTTGAAACCCGCCTTAACGTGCGCTATCGCTCAGACTTTGTGTCAGAGCAAGTGGCTATTAATGAACAAGTGGTAAATTTTGACGCCGAGACCGTAGTCGATTTTCAAACCTCTTACCAATTTACAGACTCATTTGGCATGTTGCTACAGGTTAATAACCTCACCGATGAACCCACTCAAAGCTACTTTGGAAATGAAAGTATTACTGGGACTACCCAGTACTTTGGACGTCAGGTTTATTTAGGTTTTACCTATAGCCATTAATGCAAATTGGAGCATACATAATGAATATAATAACTAAAATGACTCATTTGCTATTCGCAGTGAGCTTAACGTTACTGTTTGGCTGTGGTGGTTCAGGTAGTAGCGATGTAAAAGCAGGGCAAACTCTTTTAACGTGTGATGTACCACAAGTTCCTAACACCGAAGGGACTCAATGCGTTGATCCCGAACCTATCTCTTGCGACGCACCGTTATTTCCTGATGCGAACAATGAAAGCTGTATCAATGGCTATAATCCGGACTTACCTGATCCGGTTGTGTTCGCTGGGGAGAATGAAGCCGTATTATTTTATAAGCGCCCTGAAAATGAAGGGTACGAAGGCTACCGCTTACATTCATGGAATACCGACGGTTGTGATGCTTATGCGCCGCCGTTTGATGCTACTGATTGGGCTGATGGTCACGAATATGACGGTATTGATCCAAATTATGGTGCTTACTGGATTGTGGCACTCAAAGACGGTTACACCGAGTGCGCTAATTTCATCATACATATTGGCACAGAAGGCACCGGCAAAGCCCATGGTGATGTGGATTTAACTATGCCACTGATGCAAGACGATGAGCGTTTTGTGCGTATGAACTTTACCTTTGACGGTGAGCCATCTGTATTTGAGTTCCCAGTTGCAAGCTTAGGTGAACGCCCGGTTGCGATTGATGGCGCATCAGCACATTGGATTGATTTAAATACAGTATTGTATAAGCCAAGTAATGAGCTTACGCAAATCATTAAGTTACATTCTTCTGCAACTGCTGACTTGGTGGTTGATTTAGACACTGGGCTAAATGGTGAAACCGTTGAGCTTACAGCAACCGAGTTAAGTGATGAGCAAGCTGCAAAAGTACCACACTTAACGGATTGGACTGCTTATCAAGGCAGTTGGGATGCGGACGCTGCAAAGCAGCTTATAAAGCAACAGCTTGTTGTTGCAGGCTACGATGCGGACGGCAAGCTACTTGAAGCCAGTTTAGTGCAAACAGCAAAAGCCCTTGATGCACTGTACACCCAAGGTGAAAGTGACGCGAATGAAGCCATGTTAGGCGTGCATTATAATAACAATGCAATTGATGTTTCAGTTTGGGCACCCACCGCTAGCAATATGATGATCAATGTATTTGACGCTGATAAAGCACAAGTACATAGCACCGCCATGACGTTAGACAACAATACCGGTATTTGGTCAGTCAGTTTAGACAGCCAATACGACCGTCATTATTATCGCTTTGCGTTTGATGTCTATCACCCAACCACTAAAGCAATTGAAAGCTTATGGAGTACCGACCCTTACTCACTCAATGTATCGAGTAATGGGCTTTATTCACAGCTGATAAACTTGAGCGATGACGACACTAAACCAGAGGGCTGGGACGAGCGCATTGTGCCAACAGTGGCTAACCCAGAAGATGCGGTTATTTATGAAGGCCATGTACGTGATTTTAGTGTTCGCGATCAGTCAGTGAGCGAAGCAAATCGCGGTAAATACCTGGCATTCACTGAACTTGAAAGCGTGCCAATGCAGCACCTTAAGCAATTAGCTGATAAAGGCTTAACACACTTTCATTTACTCCCAGTGACTGATATTGGCACTATTGAAGAAGATGCTTCAGAGCGTGTTGAAATCACTGACACCTTAGGTAAATTATGTGAGCGTATAAACGATGAAGCAGATGCCTGTAAAATCGAAGATAAAAACAGCATCATTGTTGATATTATGCAAAGTTACCTACCTGGCTCAGATGATGCACAAGCACTAGCCAGTGCGATGCGTGATTTAGACGGCTTTAACTGGGGTTATGACCCTCATCACTTTATTGCGCCTGAAGGTTCATATGCATCAAGCAGTGAAGGTATTGCTCGTGTACTTGAAACACGCGCCATGGTGCAATCATTACAAGAAGTAGGACTTCGTGTGGTACTTGATGTGGTCTATAACCACACAACATCATCAGGCGTCTGGGAAAAATCAGTCTTCGACAAACTAGTGCCTGGTTATTACCACCGTTACAACGAAGTATCTGGGGCGATTGAACGCTCAACGTGCTGTGAAAACACAGCAACTGAACATGTGATGATGGACAAATTCGTTACAGATTCAATGGTTATTCTTGCTCGCGACTTTGGTTATGACAGCTTCCGTTTTGATGTAATGGGGCATATGCCTAAGTCATCCATTTTAGCTGCGCGCGAAGCGGTGCAAGCGGTTGACCCAGATAACTACTTCTACGGTGAAGGTTGGGACTTTGGTGAAGTGGCTAATAACCGTTTGTTCACTCAAGCTAAGCAAGCTGATATGGCAGGCTCCGAAGTGGGCACATTCAATGACCGTATTCGTGAAGCCGTGCGCGGTGGTGCAATGTTTAGTAATAACCCGACAGATGGCAATCTAGCGGAGCAAGATACCTTACGTTTATCGCTGGCGGGCAACTTACAAAATTACATTCTTAAAGATTTTAAAGGTAATTCGGCAAAAGGTAATAGCTTTAGCTGGAACACGCAACCAACAGCTTATGCGTTAGACCCAGCAGATAGCATTAACTACGTATCAAAGCATGACAACGAAACACTGTGGGATCAGTTGCAATATAAGCATGCATCAAGCATGAGTATTGAGCAACGTGTGCGTGCGCACAACATGGCGTTGTCTATTCCACTTATGAGCCAAGGCATTCCGTTTATGCAACTGGGTGCTGATTTACTGCGTTCTAAGTCAATGGATCGTGATAGTTATAATGCCGGTGATTGGTTTAATGCTGTTGATTTAACCAAAGAGAATAATAACTGGAACATTGGTCTACCTAACGCAGAGAAGAACCAAGAAAAATGGCCTGAGATCATGCCTATTTCTGCTAACTCTGATGCACAGGCAATGCCACAAGATATTGCTTATGCAGGCGATGTGTTCCAAGAGTTTTTAGCAATTCGCAGTAGCAGCCCATTATTTAGATTAACCACCGAACAAGATGTAATTGACCGTGTGGGCTTTCATAATGTAGGTGAAAACCAGCAGCATGGTTTGATAGTAATGAGTATTGACGATGGTGAAGGTCTCGTTGATTTAGATATCGCAGTAGATGCTGTTGTTGTTGTTATTAATGCGACGCAGCAAGCACTTTCACACACGGTACTCACGGCTACTGGGTTTGAATTACACCCAACTCTTAAAAACAGTGTAGATAGTAGCATGACGGAAGTGAGTTTTACGGCCAGTGAAACCGACGGCACGTTCACTGTGCCTGCTTACACTATGGCTGTGTTTGTTAAACCACAAGGCGAGAGCCAAGGCGCTGGCTTGAGTGCTGATGCAACTGTTGGTGCGCCAGATATCGTCCCTTATGGCAGCACTGAGGTGTATCTTCGTGGTGATTTAAATGAGTGGGGGCTCTCTGATCAATTTGAATATGTTGGCAGTGGCGAGTATCAAATTATGAAGGCGCTGACAGCTGGGGAGAGCTTTGGTTTCAAAGTTGCTTCAGAGAGTTGGAACCTCGTGAATTTTGGTGCTAATTCAGAGCAAGAGGCTGTTGTTCAATTGGGAGTAGAAAAACAACTTAGTTTTAATGGAGCTAATATTAGCTTTACGGCAGACACCGCAGATAACTATTTGTTCTCGTTTAATGCTTCAGATAAAGAAAACCCAACTCTGACAGTGGTAAAAATAGGGCCATTTGGAAATGTGTCGTTATATTTACGTGGCAGTTTAAATGACGCTGGTAGTTTGTGGGGGACAGACGATCAATTCACATACAGTGGTGATGGTTTATATACTTTTTCCAAACAGCTAAGTGCACAAAGTGATGCATATGAGTTTAAAGTTGCTACCAGTGATTGGAGTACTGTCAATTTAGGAGCTGGTGGAGATAGTTCAGAAGTAATATTAGGGAGTGAAACACCTTTAGCGGCTTCTAATAATAACTTGAGCTTGTTAATTGAAACCGAAGGAGAATATCGCTTTGTGGTTAATGCAAATGATCTCGAAGCGCCTTTTATTATTGTTAACTTACAATAAGCTTTCACTAAGATAGCCGAAGCCGAGTTTTATACTCGGCTTTTTTATTATAGTTGCATTCAGCCACAATATTCCCTAGGTTAATAGAATAAATATCAAGGAGGTTATGAATGTCTGAGTTAGCCCTGAAAACCGCAAGTTTTAACCCTAAAGTAAAATCTTACTGGATCACGCTAGGGGTTATTACCTGCTTAGTGTGTTTGGTTGGTATCCCATTGATTCCAATCGTAGCCTTAATAATTTGGATCGTGGCAGGGCGTATGCTTAAAGCAATGTCAGCTAACTTATTAGAGCGTAAGCTAGTAGTAAAACGCGGTGTGTTTTTTAAAGAAGAAAAATCGATTCCGCTTGAAAAAATCACTGATGTGGGATTAAGTCAGGGGCCATTAATGCGACTATTTGGTTTATACCGCTTAAGCTTTGAAACTGCAGGGCAGTCTGGTCACGGTGCATTAGTATCGTTACTTGGGGTAGTTAATGCCAGTGAATTTCGTGAAGCCATTTTAACTCAAAAAGATAACCTCACTTCAGATCAGCCAGCCCAATCTAATAACGATGAACCACAAAGCCAAGTAGAGCTCATCCGCTCGCTTACCTACAGCGTAAAAAACATCGAGCAAATGCTAGTTACACTTCTGGAAGAGAAAAAATGATTAGGTCATATAGGGAGCTAAAGGGAATATGGTTAAGTAAGGATTGCTTTTGGCTTGTTTATTTGTAGGCGCCATCCGATGACGCCTACAACATGCTAACCCTAAGTATCTCCATTATTAGTGCTCGAAATATACGAGGACATTGATGATGACAGATTTCTATCTAAAGCATTTTTTAAGCATTGGGAGACTGATGGCGCTGATATTTTATAGTGATTTAATGCAATACCGTCTAAATAAGTTAAATAAGGGTTTACCGATAAACTGAACGCACCTAACTCTTTTATCCACTTCGCTAAAAAAATAACACGGTATTGCCCGTCGCTTCCATTGTTAAGATTAACTTCTAAATTTAAATTCTTACTCACCTCACTCCACGGACTCTGATACAAGGTCTCACCAACTATGATCGGTTTTGATGTAAAAAAGCTATCAGGATTTTTAATATTATTTTCAACTTTATGATTTACCCAGTTTTGAATTCGAGATGATGTATATTCTTCAAATACAGCCTTTACTGCATTATTTACATGGGAGGGGCAGTTGTTTTGTCTATCTAGATGAGAAGACTGACTTATTTGATAAAGTGGCATTAGGCTTAGTTCAGTTTGAAGTGTGTGTTTAAATGTTGAGAAATGCTCATCAATTGCTTTTTGTTTAGATATAGCAATAAGATCATTTTTATTTAATATCGTAGCTTCTATATATTTATCTGACTCATTTTTACTATGATTTCCCACAAAAAATGCAAAGTGGTTGTTACCAGAGACATCCATCATAATAACTTTATGCGGATTTGAATCACATGTTTGATCAGCAATAGCAGCTTTTTGATCAGAGGGTGTAGTGTGGCATTGAGCTAATGGTACATTGCTTTTTGCTAGTTCAGAGGCTCTGTTATAATTACAATCTTCACATACCATTAAGGTAATGCTGTCATCAGCATTTACAGAGTGAGTAATACCGAGTAAAAATAGTAATAAAGCGGCAACTTTTTTCATAAAGTCTTCCTTAGACGGGTGTTCCTTTTTTATACACTAGCGTTGAAGTTTATTAATTTCAATCTTTGATTTTAATTAAACATAGTGTTCCTTTAAATTTGGATTATGTTATTTAAGCTCGGCGATCGGTTGATCGCCGAGTGATTTAATTTTTGGCCTTTAAAATGCCTGACAAACAGCTTCTGCTTTACAGGTAATAACTGTGACGTTTTCATAACCTACGCGTGTCAGTGCTTCAGCACTTAATGTTGCACGCGCACCACTAGCGCAATGTAAGTAAATAGGGCGTGCTGCGTCTTTTTCTATTTCCATTAACTTCATTTCAAGTAAGCCGCGCGGAATATTAATTGCGCCGGTAGCGGCTTTGGTTGCATGTTCAGCCGGTTCACGCACATCAATGAGTAATCCTTTGTTTTCACTGATCTCCTGTTTAGCTTGTTCGGCGTCGATACGACGTTGATTAGGCGTAATAATTTTTAGTAAATCGGGGATAGATGTAAGCATGGTGATTATTCCTTAAAGCCAAGTTTGCGTAATAGAGTGATCATTGGGCACCAGCTAGTAAAAGCTGATTGAATTAAGTTTACAGCGATAAAAGCGGTAAAGTATATCCACTTCGGATCGTGATACGTTTGCAAAAGGATTGATACAACAATCATGATGCCAGCGATAAGACGAAGTGCGTTATTGAGTTTCATAATAGTAGGTCACTTATTTGATTGAGTACAGAGCTACTATATTAGATATTGTTAAATTAGTAAATTCTAATGTTAGACATTTCTTATCTAGCAATTTATACTAAGTGCATATTTTAGAATAAGAGCATAGTATGAAAATTGACTTTACAGCGATGGCGACTAATGTAGATCAAGCTGAGCAGCTATTAAAAATATTAGCGAATAAAAATCGACTAATGATTTTATGCTCATTACAAGATACCGAAATGAGTGTGTCGCAGCTTAACGAAGCCGTACCGCTAGCGCAGTCTGCGTTATCGCAGCACCTAGCGGCACTGCGCAAAGCCAATGTAGTGGCTACTCGCCGCGAAAGCCAAACTATTTATTACCGCGTGATTGATCAAAATGCCGTGCATTTGTTAGGCACATTATATGGACTGTTTTGCAAGGGCTAAAAGTTATGAGCATGATTGATAACGCAGTAAAAAGCAGCTTAAGTGGCCGTATTCCGGTTATTATTTTTGTGTTGTCGATTTTGTTTGGCTTATTTGCTTTACAACAAACAGCGCGAGAAGAAGAACCACAAATAGTGGTGCCTATGCTCGATATATACGTATCGGCGCCCAACGTAGAAGCTCCAGAGGTAGCCAGATTGGTTACCCAGCCACTTGAAAAGCTACTTGCCCAACTTGGCGGTGTGGAACATATTTATTCCACTACACAAACGAATGCCGCAGTGGTTACACTTCGCTTTGAGGTTGGCCATGACCGCGAACAAGCTATTTTAGATACCTATGCAAAACTTAACAGTTATCAACATACTATGGCTTCTGTTATCAAAAGTTGGCAAATACGGCCCGTTGAAGTGGATGATGTACCTATTGTTATGCTGGGGCTATACAGTAAAGACCCACAACTTTATGGTGATTACGAGTTAACCCGCTTTGCTAACGAAATAGCCAACAGTTTACAGCGTATTGAACACACCAGTGAAGTAAAAGTCATTGCTGGTCGTAAACGAACCCTCACCATTAATTTAAATGCCAGCGCATTGGCTGCCCACCAAACAACCGTAAATGACGTTTTTTATGCATTAAGCGTGTCTAATCAACTAACGCAAGTAGGCAGTGTGGTTGATGGTCAGCAGCAAATTGAATTGCAAGCAGGTGATGTTCTACGAAGTCAATCTGCTGTAGAGCAGCTGGTAGTGAATGTTGTTAATGGCAAAAGTGTTTACTTGCTTGATGTTGCAAACGTTATTGATGGCCCAAGTGAAGCTAAGCATTACCAATGGCTTGCTCAATCGGCAAACCAGCAGCATTTACCAATGGTAACACTAAGCGTTGCAAAACAAACCGGCACGAACGCTGTTGCCGTCGCCAACGATGTTCATCAAATGATGACGCAGCTAACACGCACGCTATTACCCACTGAGGTGAGCTATGCGGTATTAAGAGATTATGGCCAAACTGCCGATGAAAAAGTAAATAACCTCACTTCAAGTTTAGTCTTTGCGGTCTTTACTGTGGTGATATTTGTGGGGGTGTTTTTAGGTTGGCGTCCGGCGGTTGTGGTTGGGCTGGCGGTTCCTATTTGTTATGGCATTACACTCTCATTAGATTTTGCATTTGGTTACACCATTAACCGGGTGACCTTATTTGCGCTTATTTTATCTTTGGGTTTACTGGTAGATGACCCAATCACAGGTATTGATAATATTAGCCGCTTTTTGAATAAAAAAGGCGATAAAAAACAGCAGATTGTTGGTGCAATGAGCGAAATTCGAAATGCCTTACTTATGTCGACACTCACTATAATGGTGGCGTTTATTCCACTGGCGTTTATCACCGGAATGATGGGGCCGTACATGGCACCTATGGCATTTAATGTGCCGGTTAGCGTGATGGTTTCTACCATTGTTGCATTTTTTGTAACCCCTTGGCTTGCGATGAAGTTACTCAAGCCTGATAACGAACAACCCTCCGAGCTTGCTCCTAAAATTGGTGCATATCAAAGAATATTAAGCCCATTATTGGCTTCTAAGGGGCGAGCTAAACTTGTTTTGTGGCTAACCCTAGCATTATTTATTATTAGCGCCATGTTACCCGTGATGCGTTTGGTGCCTTTAAAGCTACTCCCTTTTGATAATAAAAATGAGCTGCAAGTGCTGATAGATATGCCAGAGGGGACTAATCTGGAGCACACAGTTGCATTTACTAAACAAATCCAAACACTCACATGGCAATTAAACGAAGTAAGTGAAATAGCGGCCTATGTTGGTCAACCTTCAAGTATGGACTTTAACGGTATGGTGCGCGGCTATTATCGCCGTGAGGCAGCGAATCTCGCCGAGCTGAGAGTATTGTTAGTGGATAAGTCTGAGCGCGATCATCAATCTCATGGAGTGGTTATGCGCCTTCGCGAACAGCTCGCGATGCTAGCAACCGATGGCATTGTAATAAAAGTGGTTGAAGTACCTCCAGGGCCGCCGGTACTGAGTACCTTAGTTGCTGAGGTTTACCGAGATGCTTTTGTTGATGAGCAAACACATTCTCAAGCTGCCTTGCAGTTAGCTGCGCGTTTACAACAAGAGCCTCATGTAGTTGAAGTCGATACCTCAATGGTGGCACCCTCGCCATTACAGCGCTTTGTTACCAATAAAACCAAGGCCGCACTTAGTGCGGTTTCAACTCAAAATATTGCACAAACACTCAGTATTGCCTCTCAAGGTGAAAACGTAGGTGTACTTTATGTGAGCAATGAAACAGAGCCCGTTGATATTAAATTACAGCTACCGTACAGCGAGCGAAATCAGCTTTCGCAATTACTTGCACTTCAGGTAAGGGGCGACAGAGATTTAGCTAAAACCAGTAACGAGTTTGGTTTAAGCAGTGCGCCAAGGCCGTTAGTATCGCTTTCAGAACTCGGTGAATTTACACAACATCATGTTGCTAAAACGATTGTTCGTAAAGATCAGCGCGACGTGATTTATGTTATGGCTGAGCTTAATGGGCGCACACCAGCGGAAGTGATTGCTGATGTGAATGTTGATTTAAATGTATCAAACGATGAGTTTGTTAAAACATCGTGGGTAGGTCGTCACTTTTTTAATAATGGCGGAACAGCCCCATGGCAACTACCACAAGGAACCCATGTCAGCTTTAGCGGCGAGGGGGAATGGCGCATAACCATTGATGTATTTAGAGATATGGGCATTGCCTTTGCGTTTGCGCTCAGTGCTATATTTATAATTTTACGGGTACAAACACAGTCGGCGAGTTTATCGCTGATTATCATGTCAGCTATTCCGTTAACAGTAATAGGCATAATGCCAGGTTTTTGGCTGTTAAATCAGTTTGGTGAGCGCTCTATAGCTGGAGCCCCAGAGCCGGTATTATTTACTGCCACAGCGATGATAGGCATGATTGCCCTTGCAGGTATCGTGGTGCGTAACTCACTTATTTTGGTTGAGTTTATTAATCAAGCTCGCGGCCAAGGCATGGCAATTAAAGAGGCGCTTGTTGCAGCGGGTACGGTGCGAATGCGCCCTGTGCTCCTAACCGCAGGTACCACTTTATTAGGTAACTTAGTGATCACACTCGATCCGGTATTTAGCGGGCTCGCGATTGCGATTATTTTTGGCATTGTGGCGTCTACATTATTTTCATTATTTGTAGTACCGCTTGTTTATTATTTAGTGTTTGCAAGCACAGAGGATAAAGCGCATGCAGGGTAAATCAAAATTTATAGGCACATTGGCCGCGTTATTTGTCATTATTATGGCTGTGCTTTATATGGCGGGCAGCTTTTCTGACAAGCAAACTGCAGGCTTAAAAGAATCACAAATAACGAACTATCAAGGTGAGCGAGTAACGGTAACGCTGCAAAGTATTGCAGGCACTGAGCAGGTACCAGGTAGTGTAATAGCAAAACAAAATACGCAAATTTCATCGCATGTTATGGCGCAAGTTGAGCAGTTAAAAGTACGTGCTGGCGATAAAGTCGCTAAGGGCGATTTACTTATTATGCTCAAGCAAGATGATTTTAAGGCGGCATTAGCGCAAAGCAGTGCAAATATTAATGCGGTGCAAGCGTCGTTAACGCAAGCTAAAAAGCAACTAGCCAGAATGATTGATCTAAATGCGCAAGGATTAGTATCTGTTAGTGAATTAGATGACGCCAAAGCAAAGTTTGAAAACTTAACCGCTAATTTAGCGGTTGCTAAGCAACAGCAAACGCAAGCTCAGGTATCGCTTAATTATACGCGCATTACTGCCCCTATTTCGGGCGTGGTCGTTGAGCGCCTAACTGAACCTGGCGATACTGCAACACCCGGTAAACCGCTGATTACTTTGTATAACCCATTACAGTTACAGCTTGAATTTAATGTACGTGAACAACAAGCAGTAAAATTAAGAGTCGGGGACAGTTTAAATGTGGTATTACCTTCTCTAGATATAACAACACCCGCAACGGTGAGCGAAATTGTACCAGTGGCAGATAACGCGGCGCGCAGCTTGCTTATTCGTTTAGAAGCCGATGCGCAACTTGGTTTAATGCCAGGCCTTTATGCTCAACTACAGTTACCAATAAAAAGTACCCAAGGTGTATTAATTGATCCACGTTGGGTGCATGAGTTTGGTCAGCTCAATATGGTGTATGTACTTGAAAACGAAACGCTGGTTAAACGTTTCGTGCGTTTAGGCAGTATTATAAATAACCAGCAACACGTAATAGCAGGCCTAAAAGAGGGTGATGTACTTGCTGTTGATTACATGCCAAGTCAAAGCGATTAAATAAAACTCGCAATTTCATCAATCGACTTTTTATCTAGGGCGTGCAGCGGCACTGTTGCATGCTCATCTGGGTAACCAGTAATAAGTAACATATAAGGGCGTTCGTTGTCTTTATCACGTCCACAAATATCGGTTAGAAAACTCATCGGTTTTGGTGTGTGGGTAAGTGTTGCAAGGCCTGCGTGGTGCAAGGCTTGAATTAAAAAGCCAGTGGCAAGGCCTACCGATTCATGCACATAGTAATTCGTGTTTTTATCGTCCGTATTTACACCCCCCTTTTTTTGACTAAACACCGCGATTAACCATGGCGCGTGCTCTAAATAGGGTTTGTTAGCATCGGTGCCTAAGGGTTTTAGTGCATCTAACCATTCTTCACCCGCTCTGCCTTCATAAAAAGAGCGTTCTAATTTCTCGGCTGCTTCACGAATTTTCTTTTTAACATCACTGCTATTAATGGCTACAAAATGCCAAGGCTGGTGGTTTGCACCACTAGGTGCTGTACCTGCTGCTTTAATGCAGGTTTCGATGATTTCTTTTGGCACCTGGCGGTTACTAAAGCTGCGAATACTATGACGGCGCTGGCTCGTTTGTAAAAACTCATTCGCACGCGTCAGCATTTCCTCTGGCGGGTATTCTATAAAATCGGCTAATAGTTGGCTTTTATGATTTTGCATGGCTGTTCGCTTCTTATTTTTAGAGTGTTTGGTTTAAAAGAGCAGCAAAGGCTTTATCTGCTAAGGTTTATAAAACCCGCGCTACGCATAAAATATTTATATCATATTATAAGGCTTAGCCAATAGATAAGAGCCTTGATTGAACCTATTAGGTATTTGTTAACGAGGTGTTTTGCAATCTAATTAGAATAGTAACGGTGAATTAAAACGAGAAAGGGCCTTTCGGCCCTTAGTGTTGCAGCAAGTAACACATTCTTTTTATAGGTTAAAGTCGACAGCGTAGGCTACATAAGCTTTAACATCTGAGCCGTCCATGTCGTTATCAGATAGGCCAAAGGTAAAACCATCTTTAGACACTGATACACCATAATCAATAATATTGTCATCACCGATGAAATCGCCTGAGTAATGCCCTATGTGTAGCGCCATTTCAGTGCCATTGCTACCAACAGCGAAGCTGTATTCGGCGTTTAAATACAGTGAATCACCAAAATCAGTACCGTCACCATTGGCAGCAGATGTTGCAAGTACGGCTGCACCAAATGTAAAACCTTGCACACTAATGCTACCGTAAACTTCTGAAAAATCAGCATCTGCACCTGATGCCGCATCTGGGTAAGCGTAATAAATATAACCTACGTCATAACTTACGTTTTCATTAATAGCGCCGCCAAAACCGGCGTATAAATCTAGTTCGTAGGTCATTTCATCGGCCCAAGACGCATTTGACGCCCAGGTACCCGCATAAAAGCCAGATTCATTAGCGTAATCAATACCACCAGATACAGCTGCATCGCCCCCAGTTTGCTCTTGTCCGCGCCATAAGTAGTTAGAAGTAGCTGCTGCATTGGCTGTTACTTCGGCAAAGGCCGTTGTTGATGCCATTCCTGTTAATGCCAATGCACTGATGAGTATTGTTTTTTGTAGTTTTAGCATGTTTCATTTCCCATTGTATGATTTTGCACGCCAAGGTTTTTATTATAAACGACTACAACCTTTTGAATGGCGGCGTATTATTAGGTTACTGCAGGGGGAATTGCACTGTATGTGCCAGCTTCCATTTATTTAATAAAAAATAAATTTTATATTATAAAACAAAGTGTTGAAATTATGCGCAAAGACGCTTTGTGAAAAGTATGTAAGGAAAGAACACACTGCTGGTGCAAAAAAAAGCCTGGCTGCACCATTAGAGCGCTACCAGGCTACCTATATTAGGATCTATTGACCTTTGAAAATTTAACCTTGAAAGGTCTACAGACCCTAACGTTAAGCTAGTTTATTAAAGCTAATTGCGTTTGATATACGTTTTAACCAAAAATGGTACGCATAAGTGTAATTGTTTCGTTTACACCACGGCCTTTTTGTACTTCGCTAATAATAGAGTCACGTTTAGCACGAATATGCTCTGGGATGTCATCAGCAGCAAGTGCGCGGTCCACTAATATTTCAGCCGATTCTTTGCCGCGGCGTGGCGCTTTACTGCTGCTCGAAGTGCTACGTGTAGGTTTATTTAGTAGCTTAATGTAGTTAGAGTTATCTGCAGTATTCGTATCTGCGTAATAAAAAAAGCAAGGTATTAGCGCTTTTATATCCACTAACTTAGTTTCTAGTTCATTACCTGCATTGGCCATTTTAAACCAAGACATAGCATGAATCGCTTGCACAATATCTTGCCAATAGCGTGCAAAATCACGATTGTTTAATTTGGTTATCGCTAACGCTGCACATAAGGCATCTAAGCGTGAGTTGTTTAGCGGTGTAAATACATCAGGGCGACGCATTGCCAATAAACGAGTTGCCGGTGCTAAAGTTGGCTTTTCATTGTTGTCAGTAAAAGCGTGTACGTATTTGAGTACAAACTCTTGGTAATCAGCTTCTGTTACTTCGCCTTCAAGAGGGATGTGTGCTAATGCTTCATCAAATAAAGCGGGAAGGTCAGCAAGCATTTGATGGAAAGCCTTGGCGCTCTTTGTTGAACTAAACCATTCAACATCAAAGTTATAGCTGCTTGGATCAAGCGATGAAGTATGTTTACCAGTAAAGGTTAATAAATCTTCAGGGATCATTTCTTTCAATGATTGCTCACGAATACCTGCAATATACTGAGTCAGGCGCAATTGCTCATCAAGCGCTAATACGTCTTTGTGCTGCTCAATAAATACACTGACGACTGGCCAAGGCGCGACACGTAGTGTTTTTAACTGCAAAAAGCTAATTGCTGAAATTAATAAATCATGAAGTTTCTTTAAAGTTGGTAACTGATTGGTTTCAAGTAAATCATGATTGATACGGTCACGGCTAGCATGTAGTAATTCGTAACACCAACCTAAGAAGTCTTCAGGATGATTTTCTATTTTCACCGCCATCAGATTTAAGCTGATCTCAGAAGCCTGTTTTAAAATATTTTGATAAATCTGGCCTTCTTGTTCGCCTAATGCCATTTGTGAAGGTGAAATGAGCAGTTTTTTCATGCCTGATGGTACTCCGGTTAGATACATTTTTCATGTTGTTCAATTTTAGCGCAAAACGCCCTAAAACAACAGGGCTGTGCATCATACCGAAGAATAGAAGGGATGCAATCAAGATAGTTCTGAAAATCTCAAGATTGCATCATTGCTGTATTAATCGTGCTCATCGAGTATAAATAGACTCTCAACCGAGGTATTAAAGTGCAGTGCTATTTTCAACGCAATGATCACCGACGGTGTAAAGCGCGATGTTTCGACCGTACTAATGGTTTTGCGCGAAACATTAATCGCATCGGCTAGTTCTTGCTGCGATAGCCCCGCGGCTTTGCGAAATTCTGCTATATGGTTTTGCACATTAACTCCTAATCACGACTTTGCCAAAGGATGGAAATACCGTACACCAAACTCATAACAGCTAAGTAAAAAGTAGCCATCATACTATGCGATACTTGTAACGCGAGACTGTCAGAGCATAAATATATTGTGCCCATGCTAAATAACAGTGCTAGTACAACATGTTTATAGGCAATCGTATCTATGGTGTTTAAATACTCATCTTTATAAGTCAGGCGGTAACTTAATTTCCATGTAAAACCGCCTCTGATCACAAACATAAAGAATGAGCCAAGAAAAGCTGCACTTCCTAAAAACAACAACGGTACTGATGTGTGATTAAGTATGGGGTAACCACTGATAATTAGTAAAGTTACACCCATGAATATGGAAAACCATGCGTTTTGCGCCATAAATTTTTCTTCGGTTTTAATATCTTGTTGTTTCATAATATCCATCCTGTGAAAGTTTTAATTTGTGTTTTTGTAACCTACAGGTATCAATGTAACCTTGAGGTATCATTTGGTCAAGTTATTTTTGTAACCTAAAGGTATCAAAATGTTTCAAGGTGAATTTATATTGCAGGTGTAACAGCGAGGAAATGGCTTTTTTATAGCTATAGCAATGATTTTAATGCTAACTCCCGCTATGATAAGAACATTATTTGCACGTTTGAAAGGATGATCATGAAGACCTTATTTAAAATTATTGGTGTCATATTATTGCTATGCATAGCGTTAATTGTTGCTGCACCATTTTTAATTCCTACCGATACCATTTTTAATAAAGTGTCTGAGCAGGTAGAAAAAACAACTGGTCGTACATTAACGATAAAGGGAGATAAAACCCTCAGTGTATTCCCTGCATTAAAATTAGAGCTTAATGATGTGCATTTTGCCAATATGTCCAGTGGCTCTCGCGCTGATATGGCAAGTATGCAGCAACTTGCCGTTCATATTCCTTGGCTTTCATTACTCGGTGGCGAGCTAAAGCTAGAAAAGTTTGTCATTAATGAGCCTGATATTTTGCTAGAAACCGATAAAAGCGGCAGAGCAAACTGGCAGTTATTTGATGCAGTGGCTAAACAGCCAGAGCAGCAAACTCAATCGGGTGAGCCAGTCAAACTACCTGAAAACTTTGATATTCAATTAGGTGAAGTCGCTATTTATGGCGGGTCGTTTACTTATTTAAATGGTCAAACGGGTGCTAAACAGCAAATTAGCGATTTAGAACTGGCTATATTATTGCCTTCACTGCGTAAACAGCTCGAAGTCAAAGGGGCTATTACTTACATGCAAGAGCGCTTTGAGCTTGATGTAAAACTCGATACACCAGCAAAAGCTATTGAAGGCGCCACATTTAATGTAAAGCAAACGCTTAACTCACGTTTAGTCGATTTAACGTTTGATGGCAGCATAGCCAAACCAGGCAAAGATATTAAAGGACTTTTAACGCTTAATGGTGATTCGGTTAAAAATATTGCTAACTGGCAGGGGGTTGACTTAAACGCTAAAGAGAATGCGTTTAATGCCTTTAGCATCAATGCCGAAATGCACTTGCTTGGTGAAGAGTTTATTCTAACAGAATTAGTTGCAACACTCGACGCACTTAAGATTAAAGGTAAAAGTAAGTTGAATTTAGGCAGTCGTTTAGCGGTTAATGCAGATATTGACCTAGGGATGCTTGATTTAAATCCTTACTTACCAGAAACCGTAGCTAAAAAAGAAGCCCCAGTAAAAGACGAGTCCAAGCCTGCAGAACCGATTGTATGGGATGATACTCAAATTGATTTAAGTGGCTTAAGTGCATTAGATGCAAATGTGATTGTTCGTTCAAGTGGTTTAAAAGCGAACGATATTAAACTCGGCGCTAACCAGTTTACTGTGGTACTAAAAAATAGCATTGCTAAATTAAGTTTAGACAGCTTTGCTGCTTATGAAGGAACAGGTAAAGGACTGGTTACTATCAATGCCCAAAATACCCCTTATAAAATAGCGACCAACTTCGACTTAGATAAAATAGAGGCACAACCATTACTTACTGATGCCGCCGGTTTTGATAAATTAATGGGAAAAGGCTCTTTAAACTGGAATTTAACTACAGCAGGGCAAAGCCAAAAAACGTTTATTAACGCGCTTAATGGCAAACTAGGGTTCAAGTTCGCTGATGGTGCAGTTAAAGGAGCAAACGTAGCAGAAATGGTACGTAAGGGGAAAGAGCTAGTTAAAGGTAACTTTAATGCCGCGTCTGAAGGATTAGATACAGGATTTGAAGAATCTGAAAAAACAGACTTCTCTGCACTTTCAGGTAGTTTTAACTTTACCAACGGCGTAGGTAAAAACACTGACTTATCGTTGATCAGCCCTTTAATACGCATATCAGGTGAAGGAGACGTTGATTTACCGCAAACGCTCGTTAACTATCGACTAGTAACAGGCGTCGTGGACTCTATTGAAGGTCAAGGTACTACCGATGACAGCACCGGTTTTAAAGTACCTTTGCGCATAAAAGGCCCGTTTCATGACGTAAATATAAAGCTTGATGTAAGCGATGCTTTAAAAGATGAAGCCAAGCAAAAGCTTGATGATGCAAAAGACAAAGCTAAAGATAAAATTAAAGATAAATTGAAAGGACTATTTGGTTAATTTTAATTTTAGATACAAACAAGGCACCGGCAAGGTGCCTTGTTTGTTTTATAACCACCTGTAATTTAGATAAATAGCATAAAAAACCTCGTTTTAATTTAGCATCCCTATTAAATTAATTAAAAAATAACCTACCACTCCCCCCCCAATGCTGATACAATTGCCCGCCCTTAAGAGACATCTAGTATGTTTTTTGAGTGGAATTCAATCGAAATGTCTTGATTTTAAACAAATTTAAGACAAGTTGTAATTACTACACCGGAGGTCATTAACATGATCCAAATGCAAACTCAGCTGGAAGTTGCTGATAACAGCGGCGCTCGCAAAGTGCAGTGTATAAAAGTCCTTGGTGGTTCACACCGTCGCTATGCAGCGATTGGCGATATCATTAAAGTTTCTGTAAAAGAAGCGATTCCTCGCGGTAAAGTGAAGAAAGGTGATGTTAAAAACGCGGTAGTTGTGCGTACCAAAAAAGGCGTTCGTCGTCCAGACGGTTCATTGATCCGTTTCGACAGCAATGCGGCTGTTATCTTAAATGATAACTTGCAGCCTATTGGTACTCGTATTTTCGGCCCTGTGACTCGCGAACTTCGTAATGAAAAGTTCATGAAAATCGTTTCACTAGCCCCAGAAGTACTGTAAGGAGTCTATCATGGCAGCAAAAATCCGTCGTGATGACGAAGTAATCGTACTAGCAGGTAAAGACAAAGGTAAGCGCGGCAAAGTGCTTTCAGTTGTAACCGAGTCTGGTCGAGTATTTGTCGAAGGCATTAACTTAATCAAGAAACACCAAAAGCCGGTTCCACAGTTGAACCAAGCTGGCGGTATTGTTGAGAAAGAAGCGTCTATCGACGTATCAAACGTTGCGATCTACAACTCGGAAACGAGCAAAGCAGATCGTGTAGGTTTCAAGATTGAAGATGGTAAGAAATTACGTATCTTTAAATCTACTGGTAAAACTATCTAATAGTTGGAGTAGAATGATGGCGAAACTGCATGAAGTATATAAAGACAAAGTAGTTGCTGAACTTCAAGAGAAGTTTGGTTTCAGCTCTGTCATGCAAGTCCCTCAGATCGAAAAGATCACATTAAACATGGGTGTGGGCGAAGCCTTAGCTGACAAGAAGATTTTAGATAACGCTGTTGCGGATCTAGAAGCTATCTCTGGTCAGAAACCTTTAATCACTAAAGCACGCAAATCTGTTGCTGGCTTCAAAGTGCGTGAAGGTTACCCGATTGGTTGTAAAGTAACCCTACGCGGCGAGCGTATGTGGGACTTTTTTGAGCGTTTGGTTTCAATCGCTATCCCACGTATCCGTGACTTCCGTGGTGTGAGTGCTAAGTCTTTTGATGGACGCGGTAACTACAGCATGGGCGTACGTGAACAAATCATCTTCCCAGAAATTGATTATGATAAAGTAGACCGTGTACGCGGTATGGATATCACAATCACTACATCTGCGAAATCAGATGAGGAAGGCCGTGCGTTGTTAGAAGCGTTTAACTTCCCATTCAAGAAATAAGGGTAGGGTTATGGCAAAGAATTCTATGAAAGCGCGCGAAGCAAAGCGCACTAAACTAGTTGCTCAGTACGCTGAAAAGCGTGCAGCACTAAAAGCTATCATCAGTGATGTTAATACATCTGAAGATGATCGTTGGGACGCGGTACTTAAGCTACAAGCTTTACCTCGTGATTCTAGCCCTGCACGTCAACGTAATCGTTGTAACATTACGGGCCGCCCACATGGTTTCCTTCGCAAATTCGGCATGAGCCGTATTAAAGTTCGCGAAGCAGCTATGCGCGGTGAAATTCCTGGCCTTAAAAAGGCTAGCTGGTAATAGAATCATGGGAGTAAGACTATGAGCTTGCAAGATCCTATCGCGGATTTATTTACACGAATCCGTAACGGTCAGTCAGCGAAGAAAGTATCTGTAACGATGCCTAATTCGAAACTGAAAGTAGCAGTAGCTAATGTATTAAAAAATGAAGGTTACATCGCAGACTTCTCAGTAAGTGGTGATGTAAAACCTGAGCTTTCTATCGAGTTAAAGTACTTCGAAGGCAAAGCTGTTATTGAAAATATCCAGCGTGTAAGTCGCCCTGGTCTACGTATCTATAAGAGACGTGACGAATTACCAAAGGTAATGGGTGGTTTAGGTATCGCTATCGTATCAACTTCTAAAGGCCTAATGACAGACCGCGCAGCACGTAGTGCAGGCGTTGGTGGTGAAATCATTGGTTTTGTAGCTTAATCGGAGGGGAACTATGTCTCGCATAGCAAAGGCACCAATAAACGTTCCTGCCGGTGTAGAAGTTACATTAAAAGGCCAGGAAGTCACAGTTAAAGGCAAAAACGGTGAACTTACTCGTACTATCAACGATGCAGTTGAAGTACAAGTTAACGACAACGTTATTACAACTTTACCTCGTGAAGGCGTAGCCAATGCATGGGCACAAGCAGGTACTGCTCGCGCTCTAATCAACAACATGGTTGTTGGTACGCATGAAGGTTACGAGAAGAAACTTCAGTTAGTAGGTGTTGGTTACCGTGCTGCAGCTAAGGGCAAAGTTTTAGACTTAACTCTTGGTTTCTCGCACCCAGTTAATTTCGCAGTTCCTGAAGGAATTACGATTGAAACTCCAAGCCAAACAGAAGTTCTAGTTAAGGGCGTAGATAAGCAGTTAGTTGGTCAAACAGCTGCTAACATTCGTGCATACCGTAAACCTGAGCCTTATAAAGGTAAAGGTGTTCGTTATTCAGATGAGAATGTACGCCGTAAAGAGGCTAAGAAGAAGTAAGGTAAGACGATGGATAAAAAAACAGCTCGTCTACGTCGTGCTAAACGCACTCGTAGAAATTATATTGAACAAGGCACAACGCGTCTTGTTATCCACCGCACGCCACGTCACATTTACGCTCAAGTTGTAAACGCTGAGGGTAATGTACTGGCTGCTGCTTCTACTGTTGAGAAAGCTATTAGCGAAACAGTTAAAGGCACAGGCAACGTTGCAGCTGCACAAGCAGTTGGTAAAGCGGTTGCTGAACGTGCGGCTGACAAAGGCATCGAAAAGATTGCTTTTGATCGCAGTGGCTTTAAATATCACGGCCGTGTGAAGGCGCTAGCTGATGCTGCGCGTGAAGCCGGTTTGCAATTCTAGGAGTAGACAATGGCTAACGTAGAAGCAAAGCAACAACAGCCTGATTTAGCTGAAAAGCTAATCGCGGTGAACCGTGTGTCTAAAGTAGTTAAAGGTGGTCGTATCTTTAGCTTTACTGCACTAACTGTAGTTGGTGATGGCGCAGGTAAAGTAGGTTTCGGTTATGGTAAAGCACGTGAAGTTCCAGCTGCTATTCAAAAAGCAATGGAAAAAGCACGTCGTAACATGATCAACGTAGACCTAAATGGCAACACATTACAGCATCCTGTTAAAGGACGTCATGCTGGCTCACAAGTGTTTATGAAACCAGCATCTGAAGGTACTGGTATCATTGCAGGTGGTGCTATGCGTGCAGTACTTGAAGTGACTGGTGTTCAGAACGTACTTTCTAAATGTTACGGTTCTACTAACCCGATCAACGTTGTACGTGCAACGATCTCAGCTCTTGAGAACATGAATTCTCCTCAGTCGATCGCTGCAAAACGTGGTCTTCGAGTAGATGAGATTTTGGGGTAAACCATGGCTAATAAAACTGTAAAAGTAACACAAGTAAAAAGCTCTATCGGTCGTTTACCGAAGCATAAAGCTACATTACGCGGTCTTGGTTTACGTCGTATCAATCACACTGTTGAGTTAGAAGACACTGCATGTGTACGTGGTATGATTAACCAGGTTTATTACATGGTTAAGGTAGAGGGGTAATTCGATGCATTTGAATACACTTTCACCTGCTGCAGGTTCAAAAACTGCTCCAAAACGTGTTGGTCGTGGTATCGGTTCTGGTCTTGGTAAGACTGGTGGCCGTGGTCACAAAGGTCAAAAATCACGTTCTGGCGGTAAAGTACGCGTTGGTTTCGAAGGCGGTCAAATGCCTATGCAACGTCGTCTACCTAAGTTCGGTTTCACTTCTCGCAAATCATTAGTATCTGCAGAAATTAACCTATACGAAATCGCTAAAGTTGAAGGCGATGTGGTAGACCTAAGCGCGTTACAAGCAGCTGGTCTAGTTAAAAAGAACGTTCAGTTCGTTAAAGTTGTTAAATCTGGCGAAGTTTCACGCGCTGTTACCGTTAAAGGCCTTAAGGCTACTAAAGGTGCACGCGAAGCTATCGAAGCTGCCGGAGGCAAGGTAGAAGACTAAGGAAGTACTAATGGCTAAACCAGGTCAAGATACACAAAGTGCACAAGGTGGACTTTCGGAATTGAAGCGCCGATTACTCTTCGTATTGGGTGCTATCATAATTTACCGTCTAGGTTCATTTGTGCCGATCCCTGGGATTGACGCCGCTGTACTTGCCGATTTCTTCGAGCAACAAAAGGGCACCATTGTTGAGATGTTCAACATGTTTAGCGGTGGTGCGCTTGAGCGAGCTTCAGTGTTAGCACTGGGTATCATGCCGTATATCTCGGCTTCGATTATTACGCAACTATTAACGCATATGTATCCGCCGTTTATAGAGCTTAAGAAAGAAGGTGAGCAAGGGCGTAAAAAGATAAGCCAGTACACACGCTACGGCACGCTTGTGCTTGCTACTATCCAATCAATCGGTATTGCCACAAGCTTACCGGGCATGATGAACGGGTTAGTTGTTAACCCAGGTATGGGATTCTACTTCACCGCTGTGGTGAGTTTAGTAACCGGTACTATGTTCCTTATGTGGTTGGGCGAACAGATAACAGAACGTGGTATCGGTAACGGTATCTCAGTTCTAATATTTGTTGGTATTGTAGCTAACCTGCCGTCTGCTATTGGTTCGACAGCCGAAATGGCGCGCCAAGGTGATTTGAATGTTTTTGTACTGTTGATGGTTGCGGTTATAGTATTCGCTGTTACTTATCTTGTTGTATTCTTTGAACGTGGTCAACGACGTATCGTTGTTAACTACGCGAAACGTCAACAAGGTCGTCAAGTATTTGCTGCTCAAAGCACGCATTTACCTCTGAAAGTAAATATGGCGGGTGTTATTCCACCAATCTTCGCTAGCAGTATAATTCTGTTCCCTGGTACAATTGCAAGCTGGTTCGGCCAGGGTGAAGGTCCGGTTGCTGATGTGCTACAAGCAATTGCTACAACGTTGACTCCAGGTCAGCCTTTGTATGCAATGGTTTTAGCTGCGGCTATCATCTTCTTCTGCTTTTTCTACACAGCGTTGGTTTTTAACCCGCGTGAAACGGCAGACAACCTGAAAAAATCTGGCGCATTTATCCCAGGTATTCGTCCAGGTGAGCAGACATCTAAATACATTGATAAAGTGATGACACGCCTGACATTGGCAGGTGCTTTGTATATAACCTTTATCTGTCTGGTGCCCGAATTCATGACTATGGCATGGCAAACGCCATTCTATTTCGGCGGTACATCAATTTTGATTATCGTTGTAGTAATCATGGACTTTATGGCACAAGTACAGACGCATCTGATGTCACATCAGTATGATTCTGTGCTGAAAAAAGCGAACCTTAAAGGCTACGGTCGATAAGGTCAGTTTACGGAGTTGAGCAATGAAAGTACGTGCTTCCGTTAAGAAAATATGCCGTAACTGTAAAGTTATTAAACGTGCTGGTGTAGTACGCGTAATTTGCAGTGAGCCTAAGCATAAGCAAAGGCAAGGCTAAGTAAACAGTCGTGCAGGCTGAGGTTTCTCGGCCTGTGTTTTTAGTTGTGATTTGGTCTTCGTTTGAGTATCCTTACGGGCTTTTCAAACAGATGATTACCAAATTCAAATATAGGAGATGTGTTAGTGGCCCGTATCGCTGGCATTAACGTCCCTGATCATAAACATGCAGTTATTGGTTTAACAGCTATTTATGGCATAGGTAAGACTCGCTCTAAGGCTATCTTAGAAGCGACTGGTATCGCCGAGACCACAAAAATCGGTGAACTTTCAGACGAAACACTTGACGTATTGCGTGAAGCAGTTGGCAAGTACACTGTAGAAGGTGACCTTCGTCGTGAAGTTACTTTGAATATCAAGCGCCTTATGGACCTTGGTTGTTTCCGTGGCCTACGTCACCGTCGCTCTTTACCACTTCGTGGTCAAAGAACAAAGACTAACGCGCGTACCCGTAAGGGTCCTCGTAAGCCTATTAAGCGATAAGGGGATAGTAAAATGGCTAAGACACCAATTCGTCGTAAAAAGGTTAAAAAGCAAGTTGCTGATGGTATGGCTCATGTTCATGCGTCTTTCAACAACACTATTGTAACGATTACCGACCGTCAAGGTAATGCACTATCATGGGCTACTGCCGGTGGTTCAGGTTTCCGTGGTTCACGTAAATCTACTCCATTTGCTGCTCAGGTTGCTGCAGAGCGTGCAGGTACTGCTGCTCAAGAATACGGTTTAAAAAATCTAGAAGTTTTCATCAAGGGTCCAGGTCCAGGTCGTGAATCTGCTGTACGTGCTTTGAATGCTGCTGGTTACCGTATCACCAACATTACTGACGTGACGCCAATACCACACAATGGTTGTCGTCCACCGAAGAAACGTCGCGTTTAACAATAGGTTAGGAGAAATAACATGGCAAGATATTTGGGCCCTAAGCTCAAGCTGAGTCGTCGTGAAGGTACTGACCTGTTCCTTAAGAGCGGCGTAAGAGCTATCGACTCTAAGTGTAAACTTGAGACTGCACCTGGTCAGCACGGCGCTCGTAAAGGACGCTTATCTGATTACGGTTTACAATTACGTGAAAAGCAAAAAGTACGTCGTATCTACGGTGTATTAGAAAAGCAATTCCGTAACTACTACAAAGAAGCTGCTCGCCTTAAAGGTAATACAGGTGAAAACTTGTTACAGCTTTTAGAGCAACGTTTAGACAATGTTGTATATCGCATGGGTTTTGCTAGCACACGCGCTGAAGCACGTCAGTTAGTAAGCCACAAAGCGATTCTAGTTAATGGTCGTGTTGTGAACATTCCTTCATACGTAATTACTCCAGAAGATACTGTTGTAATTCGTGAGAAGTCTAAGACACAAGCACGTATCATCGCTGCTCTAGAGTTGGCTGAGCAACGTGAAAAGCCGACTTGGGTTGAAGTTGACGGTAAGAAATTGGAAGGTAGCTTCAAGCGCCTACCTGAGCGTTCAGATCTGTCTGCGGACATTAATGAACAACTAATCGTCGAACTTTACTCTAAGTAAAGTTAAGAGTTAAGAGAGGATAAAATGCAGGGTTCTGTTACAGAATTTCTAAAACCAAGGTTAGTCGATATCGACGCTATAAACCCAACGCGTTCTAAAGTAGTTTTAGAACCACTCGAGCGTGGCTTTGGTCACACTTTGGGTAATGCCTTACGCCGTATACTGTTATCATCTATGCCTGGATGTGCAGTAACTGAAGTTGAAATCGACGGTGTATTGCATGAGTACAGCGCGAAAGAAGGCGTACAAGAAGACATCATTGAAATACTACTAAACCTTAAAGGTCTAGCGGTAACGTTAGAAGGCAAAGATGAAGTTTTTCTGACCCTGACTAAATCTGGTGTAGGCCCTGTGACTGCGGCAGATATTCAGCACGATGGCGATGTAACAATTGCTAACCCAGATCATGTTATTTGTAATTTAACTACAAATAACAGCGAGATCAGCATGCGTATTCGTGTTGAGCGTGGTCGTGGTTATGTGCCGGCATCTAGTCGTTTATCCTCTGATGACGATGAGCGTCCAATTGGTCGATTGCTGCTTGATGCATCATTCAGCCCAGTTGAACGTATTGCGTACTCGGTTGAATCAGCCCGTGTTGAGCAACGTACAGACTTAGACAAGTTAATCATTGATATGGAAACAAACGGTACTTTAGATCCTGAAGAAGCGATCCGCCGTGCGTCTACTATCTTAGCTGAGCAACTAGATGCATTCGTAGATTTACGCGATGTAACTGAGCCAGAAGAGAAAGAAGAGAAGCCAGAATTCGATCCTATTCTACTTCGTCCAGTTGATGATCTTGAACTAACAGTACGTTCAGCAAACTGTTTGAAAGCCGAGCAAATTCAATATATCGGTGATTTAGTTCAGCGCACTGAAGTTGAGCTTCTTAAAACGCCTAATTTAGGTAAGAAGTCTCTAACTGAAATAAAAGACGTGCTAGCTTCACGTGGTCTTTCTCTAGGTATGCGCCTAGAAAATTGGCCGCCTGCAAGCCTAGCTGAATAATCTAAATCACTATATTAGTTTAGTTAGAAGGATAGGGTCATGCGCCATCGTAAGAGTGGTCGTCAATTAAACCGTAACAGTAGCCATCGTAAAGCGATGTTCAGCAATATGGCAGGTTCTTTGGTGAAACATGAAATCATCAAAACTACTTTGCCTAAAGCGAAAGAGTTACGCCGTGTAATTGAACCTTTAATCACACTGGCTAAGACTGACAGCGTAGCAAATCGCCGTTTAGCATTTGCCCGCACGCGTGATAATGAAGTAGTTGGTAAATTGTTCAGCGAAATCGGTCCTCGTAATACAGACCGTCCAGGTGGTTACACTCGTATTCTTAAGTGTGGCTTCCGTGCTGGTGATAATGCACCAATGGCTTATATTGAACTAGTTGGTCGCCCAGCGGCGAGCGAAGAAGTTCAAGAAGACGCACAGTCTGCAGAGTAAGTCTTTAAAGAGACACCAAAAAGCCGAGCTTATGCTCGGCTTTTTAATATCTAAAATTTATCACACAGTAATAAGGTCGCGACAAGTCCTCCCCAATTTTTTATCAATAATAAACAACAGCCCCATATCAATAAAGGCAGTCTATTTGCTACTAACAGAAATATAGTTCGCTTATTTAAATACTTTCTTCATGTTACCCCTAACCTATATATTCTATTTAGCTATGATTGGTACAATTAAGCTAATTAACCTGAGCTGCACAT
>NZ_PNCV01000159.1:0-259 GCF_005886925.1 Pseudoalteromonas sp. S3260 | reverse complement strand
CGGTGATCACCGGACGGATACCTTCTTTTTACTTTATTCCAGATGTAAAAAAGCCCGACTCTTTCGAATCGGGCTTTCTCTTATTTGGAGCCTGGTAATGTCCTACTTTCACATAGCAAATGCTACACTATCATCGGCGCTGTTTCGTTTCACTACTGAGTTCGGCATGGGGTCAGGTGGGTCCAAAACGCTATTGTCACCAAGCAAATTTGGTGTAAGGTCGAATTAATACGAGCTTACTAAAATTTGGAATTCTGAT
>NZ_PNCV01000158.1:0-3414 GCF_005886925.1 Pseudoalteromonas sp. S3260 | reverse complement strand
ATGTGGTGTGGTTATTCCCCATAAATAGGCGATAACGCAGCATCAATGCCAAACAGGCGCTGCCCTTCGGGTTCTGCCTAGGGGCGATTTACTCTTTGTTGCCTACATGGATGTAGGTAAGGGGCGTGAGCAGGACGCGGAAGCTTTGCTCGGTTTTTACTTAGCCCACTAGGTTACAAACCTCGCGCCGCGATTAAACCGCCCCTAGTTTGAACAAATTGTAATCCGCAAAGGTCAACAGACCCTAGTATAAAAACAATTAAATATAGCCTTAAAAAGCGATAACTATTAACATGCAAAGGTAAGTAATTTCACTTTAATACGACATAACAACAAAAAGTCTTTTTACTAGAGGGAATTTTTATGGCTAATAAGCCAATAAGTGAAGATAATCCATTTGCTAATTTATCTGATGTGCAGTGTGAGCAGATCCAAAATTGGTACCAAAAGCATATTTCTTCAACTTTACATTCTTTACTTAAAGGCAGTAAGTCTGGTCAAGTAATAGACAGTAAATTGGAGCACGCGTTAAACGAAGCATTAAAAAACAGTAAACAGACCATAACCTATAAAGGCGATGGTAATTCGCCTATAAAATTACAAAATGCCAGTGTATTGGCCGAGCTCAAAGATACACGTAATTTGTTTCATGGTGCACAAGTTAAAATAAATAAGCTAGAACAAAAAATAACAACAAGTGCTGACGAAATACAATTACTAGAGACTCAAAAAAGCGAATTGCAGCTAGAAGTACGTAGCTTAAAGCAACGTTTAAATCACGTACTTTCAAGGGTAGAATCGCAAGGTGTCTCATTCCGAAAAAGCCATTATGTAGGACGTATATTAGTTCAGGCTTTGCGAGCAAGTTTTGAAATTGGCAGCAAACTCCACAAGGTGAGCCCTTTAAAAATCATGATTTTTACAAGCTTTTCCCGCGTGTTTTGTACTCAAGCTTATTAAAGGAAATAGAAAAACTGCTAGGGGAGCACGATTATAATCAAATCGAGCGTTCACTTAGTGATTTTGTGTTTAAACAAAAGGGCTCGCCTGTAGAAAATTGGCCAGATGAAGACCCGATTTACGAGACGCGGTTAATTAACCAAAAGCAGTCAGAGCTGTTAATAAAATTACATAGCCAACACCTGCAACGAAAAAACTTTACGTCCTATTTAGAAAAACGCCTTTCTAGTACTGGCTTTACCCATAAACACAGTGATTTATTGATGACGCTGGTTGAGTTTGCGACACACGATGAAAATAGCAAATTTTCTAGTTATTGCCATTAAGTTATTAGTAATGTTATTAGTAATGTTATTAGTATTAAAGCAACACCACTAAATATCATGTTGTTGTAGGCCAAGTATTTTTAATTTGGTTGCTAGGGTATTTTGTGCAAGTGTTTTTTTTACTATTTTATAAAGTGTGTTTACATTAAGTTGGTGTGTAGGGCGAATTAATAATTGGTGTTTATAGGTTTGCGCGACGCGTTCAGAGATAAGCAGCTTTTTTTTACTTTCTGGGTATTTATTGAGGTATTGATTTAAGTAAGAACGGGTAACAATCGCCATATCGCTGCGTTTTTTTAATACTAATTCAATACTTTTTTTATGACTGCTCAGTAAGGTCATTTTATATTCGTTTTCAAGTATTGATGGATTGTTTTCAAAGTTTGCTAGCTGATAGTGATAGCCTAAAATCCCAATGAGAGTTTTATCGTCTAAGTTATCAAACCAAGCTTGTGACTTTGCAAATTGTTTTAAAGCAATAAATACCTCGCTATCTGTTGCTATTACAGGGGAGTTACTGATTTTATGGTTGCCTTGTAGCCACCCCCAGTTTGGATCCTCAAAAAATACCGCATCGAACAAACCTTGCTGATAATCTTTAAAGCGCCGAATAGGTGTGGTGAGCACAAGCTCAAAATGATAGTCAGATTGTATTTTATTAAGTTCGCTAATTAGCTCTACGGTAAGGCCTGAAGCACGGCTGTCAACAATCTCTATGTAGGGAGGAAATTCATAGCCACCCACTTTGATTAGGGTTTTAGCTTGAACTTGCCCAGCAAAAATAAATAGCAATAGTAATGTAATGAGTGCGGCAGACTTCACAGGTAAATCCTTTCCTAGAATACTTTCTGATATTTCATCTTATAAGATAGCTCACTTGTTAACATAGTGTTAATTTTCAAGCAATAAATTCTGACTTTGCAACGTGATTAAATGGATGTTACCTGATATTTATTAAGGAAGTTTAGAGCGTGTGCGCTTTTTTGGAGCTTTTTGATGTTGGCGTTGCTTGATGGCGGGTGTTTCCCCAATGTTGGGTGTTTCCCCAATGTCGGGTGTTTCCCCCAATGTCGGGTGTTTCCCCCCAATGTCGGGTGGCGCGGCTTCGCCACTTAACCGACCTACGTTCCCAACAATTAACGTAGGTTGGATAAGCCAGAGGCGCCATCCGACGATGTTGGATAATTCAAAGGCGTTATCCTAAGGTATTGAATAACCCAGAGGTATTAGCCGTTTATTATAAGGAGATTTTTTGTGAGATATCGTAGAAATTATCAACCGGGAGGAACGTATTTTTTTACGGTTAATTTGCAGGATCGTAAAGAGTCATTATTGGTTGAGCATATTGGTTTATTGCGTGGGGCTGTGCGCTGGGTAAAAATGCATAAACCATTTTATATTGATGCGTGGGTGGTGTTGCCTGATCATATGCATGCAGTGTTAACTTTACCCGAAGGTGATAGCGATTATTCTGGTCGTTGGCGCGAAATTAAAAAACGTTTTTCTAAAGGCTTGCCTAAAAACGAACATGTATCACTCGCACGCATTAATAAAAATGAACGAGGGATTTGGCAACGCCGTTTTTGGGAGCATACCATTGTTGATGAACGTGATTATTGGCACCATGTAAATTATGTTCATTTTAATCCGCTTAAACATGGTTTGGTTGAACGGGTGGTTGATTGGCCTTATTCAAGCTTTCATAAAGCGGTCGCATCAGGAATGTACAGCCGCAATTGGTGTGGGGAATAATATAATATATTTTATGTCGGGTGTTTCACATACGTTAACAATAATGAACGTAGGTTGGATAAGCCGGAAGCGTCATCCGACGATGTTGGATAATTCAAAGGCGTCATCCGACGATGTTGGATATTGGTCATTACCGGTGCAGGCTTTGCTTTGTGTTGGGTGGCGTTTGGTGTTGGAATGTTACCTAATGTCGGGTGTTTCACCAATGTCGGGTGGCGCGGCTTCGCCACTTAACCGACCTACGTTCTTTTTTTAATTGGTACGACTGAGTGGATTCGAACCACCGACCCTTGGACCGGGTGATTAAGAGTAGGTAGTGCTTTTTCTTGAGGTGTTTTTTTGAATTGGTACGACCGAGTGGATTCGAACCACCGAC
>NZ_PNCV01000157.1:0-10069 GCF_005886925.1 Pseudoalteromonas sp. S3260 | reverse complement strand
GAAGGTGGATCTTTTACTTATGTACTTTAATAGCGTCTTCTACTTTTTGTAAAAGTGATTTAAACGGCTCATTAAAGCGTGACATTGTACTTTTTAATTCGTCGTTATCGGTTTTAAATTCCATATAAAATTGTTCAAAGTCAGCAAGCTCACATTGACTCGTATTTAACGAATTTTGCGAACTTAGTAACGCTTGTTCTAATTGATTAAACCACGTATTGAGTTGTTTTTGCCAAGATTTAAGTTGCTTTAACGCATCTCGGTTACTGTGCTCTGTAGACACGCCATTTAAAATTATTCCTAAGTCAAATACTGGGGTTGGGATCCCCATATAATCTTTAACGCCTAGGAAGCTCTTGTTATCGTTAGGCAGCACCGTGAGGTTATTATGAAATTTTTCTGTTAATAAGATATCAAGAATCTTAAGTGAAATGGTTTTATAACCCACTTTAAAATTAATTAAGTCCATGGCTTCCTCACATACTAAGTTTGTATACTAAGAATGGAACAATATTTGCCAGGTATTTATTTATTTATTCACATAATAAGAGCGATAAACATTACGTTTATTGTTGTTTTCAGTATTTATGAATAACTTTTGGATAAGTATATCGGTTACTAATAAAGAATTAAGCTCATTCATCAGGCAGGATTGCTGAAGGGGGAATTGACAGTTTTTCGCTGCTTTGCTAAATGCCATAGCGTTAATATAACCCTCAAAATGAAGACGACTTGGTTTTTTAATGTTGCTCGCTTGCATATCGGCTAAAAACTCAGTATAAAAATTATCGTTACAATTTAGTGGGTTTGGAACAATCTCCGTTACCATAATATTTGATGGTGAGTTTATTTCATCAAATAAGTCAAAGCTGGTTACAAACGAAACGCTAGTATATTCAGGATTAAACCCTTGCTTTTGGGCACTATTAATAAACTCAGAGAGTGGTTCATAAGTGCCGACTAAACAGATTGCCGTAACTCCGCTTAATTTTAAGGTATTAAGTGCCGACTCCACATCTTGGCTATTGCGTTTGTAGCGAGCAACTATTACCGGTGTAAGATTATATTTAGCGAGTGCTTCTCTTAGTCCTGATTCTACATATAAGCCAAATTCGTCAGCCTGTATAAGTAGCCCTATTTTAGTATGCTTATGCTCTTCAACGAGGTATTTGATTTGTTCTTGTGCTTCGTCGTTATAGCTTGCTCTTAAGTTAAATGCTTTAACTGACGGTTTTTCACGTAGAAAGCTCGCCCCGCTAAAAGGCATTAAGAACGGAATTTTTGATTGCTCTAGTAAAGGTATAATTGCATGGCTGGTTGGGGTACCCATTGCACCAAACAGGGCATCAACTTTATTTGTGTAAATAAACTGACGAGTATTATTAACGGTTTGTTTGGGTTCATAGTGATCGTCAGCAACTAAAAGTAGCACCTTAGCGCCATTAATACCGCCAGCGTTATTAACTTTGTCAAAATAAACGCTGCTACCTTTATGTAACTGTTGGCCAATATTTTTAGCAGGGCCAGTCAGTGCAGTAGACATGCCCAGCTTAATTACTTTGTTGTTGGTTTGCTCGGCATGCGCGAAAGTTTGCTCAAGCACTAATGCTATAAGGACAATGTTAAGGTTTACTATTATGTGAAATGCGCTCATACCAATTATTTACAGCCTTTTTAAATAATGTATTAAATGACTTTGTGCCATTCAAACCTAACTGACTTTGGATATTTTTCGGTGTCCAATTTTGTAATACTAGCCTAATAAAAACATATTGGAAATTATCGTCATCGGTTGGCAAGCTATACGGCAATGCCCAAAAACGTCGCCAGAGTAATGGTTTTATATTAAAAAGCTGGTAGTCACTTGTTAACATAGACTTTAATCTTGATTGCTCAGTGATACTGTCGGTATGAGTATTAAAATGAGAGACAATTTTCGCGACCAGTTGATAATCAAGCTGACTATAGTGATCGAGTAGTTGCAAAGGGAAATCGGCTTCGAACTGTGCCACTAATTGCTCTACTAGATGGTCACTTTTAGTTAAGCTTTTAACAACTAATGCGCTATGCTCGCCCGTTGCCTTATCTTTTTGAAAACCGAGTTTAACTAAATCAAAGCCATTACTTTGCCAAAAACTGAGTAATTGCGCATTGCCACCAAAGCTGGCACCAAACCAATGACACTCGCTCTGCAATTGCTGTTCACAGTATTTAAGTAACTGTGTGCCTATTTTTTTGTTGTGATGCTGTGGAACAATGGCAATACGCACCACGCGGGCGCAGTGTTGTTTTAAAACATCAGCATTAAAACTCAATTGTGCTAGCGTTTGTGCCATTAAGTGACCTTGAGGCCTACGCTTTCCTTGTGCTATTTCATTGCTCATGGAAGCATTAAATCCACCTTCAATCGCAATTAAACAGACACCGAGAATATTATCACCTTGTTGGCAAACAAATACATGTTGTTTAGTGGCGTCTAGTAAGTGGCGTAAATCATTCACACTGGTTTGATAATGTGCCAGCGTTAGCAACCCAATCACTTGATAAAGTAGTAACTCGTTACTAGCAAGTTGATGTGCCTGTAATTGCTTAAATTGCAAAGGGGTAGAGTGTAAGGTGAGGCTGTGATGTTCAGCATCTAAGGCTAATAACGTGCGAATATGCAGCTCTAATGGATCCTGCTTTGCAAAGCGAATAGGCTGCTCAAGAGTCATACTGCGCATATTTTTAAAATGCGTTTTAATGTAGCGAGTAAACTTTAAAATATAGCCGCGACCATTGCCTTCATAGCCAACCATGGTGCTTGAAAATACCACGCGAGGATAAAGGTGGAGTAGTTTTATTAGCATTGGAACAGGGATTGCTGCCGCTTCATCAATTAATAGCAAGTCACACTCAGGCTGTTCGTTAAGTAGTTGATCAGGTGCAATATATTGCATGTTTGCAATGCATTTATTGCCTGCTTGATACTCTAAATTAAGTGCGTTTGCTAAATGTTTAAAGCTGCTGTGCAATGCGCGAAATTGCATAGAGCTGATGAGGATTTTTTTATCGCTGAGTTTACTTGCTGCAATACCTAATGCGGCTGATTTTCCTCTTCCCCGATCTGCATTAATTAATAATGGTCGATTTGCTCGTCCGTTTGCCGTTTTTATTATTAATTCAATACACTGTTGTTGCTCGGTAAAGTCAATTTCACCAGTTGATAGATTCGTATCGGTAATACACCGCCAACCATTTTGCTGGCTCAAATGCAGTAAAGTAGTTTTGCTTAGTAAGTGAGCTAAGCGTTGGTTAAAAAAGCTGTAAGGGTGCATTTGCCCAAAAGATTGAAATAAGGGAAGGGCGTCATCACACCAGTGTTCAAGTTCTTTAAGTTCGGGTAGCAATATAATTAAAAAACCACCTGCTTGCACAACGCCACTGAGCGCGGCTAGTTTATCTGGCACCAGTCCACTGTAGCCGTCATAAACAGCATGAGCGCACTCTTGCCCTAAAATTTGGTGGGTATGCTCTGGCCAATGTGCATTAATTAAATGAGTGCTTTTTGACAGTACAAAAGAAGGGAGCTGCAAATGAGCAAGCAGCTGAGTACATTGCTCATAACACCAGTTTTTATCGCCTGTAAGCAGCAACAACTGACGATGTTTCGCATTCGCAAGTTGTTGCTGTACACGCTCTACAACGCGGTTAAACGGCTTGTAATCTTGCATAAGCTGTTACTAACCACTTACTGCCTAAGTCGTCAAAGTTAACTTGTACGCGAGATTGTGCGCCACTGCCTTCGTAGTTGAGTACGGTGCCAATGCCAAACTTTGCATGCAGCACGCGTTGACCTAAGTTAAATCCGCTTTCTTCAAATGCAGCATGGCTAACCGGTGCGCTAAAGCGACCGGCTGCAGGCGGGCGAGATACTTGTGTTTTAATGCGAATTTCTTCTACGCAGTCTTCGGGTATTTCACGTAAAAAGCGCGATGGGCTGTGATATTTCTCTTGGCCATATAAACGGCGGCTTTCTGCGTGGCTTATATACAGTTTATCCATAGCACGGGTCATACCTACATAACAAAGGCGGCGTTCTTCTTCTAAACGGCCCGTTTCTTCATTACTTTGTTGTGATGGGAACATGCCCTCTTCAACACCGACCATAAATACCAGCGGAAACTCTAAGCCTTTAGCTGAGTGAAGCGTCATCATTTGTAACGCATCTTCATGTTCATCAGCTTGCCCTTCACCTGATTCAAGCGAGGTGTAGGCTAAAAAGCCTTGTAGTGGTGAACTAAACTCTTCCTCTTCAGGGAGTTCATATTGATCGCAGGCGCTAATTAATTCTTCTAAGTTTTCAACCCGAGCACGGCCTTTTTCACCTTTTTCAGCCTGATACATTGCCATTAACCCTGAGGTTTGTATGGCATATTTAGCCTGCTCGTGCAGCGTTAAGTCACTAATTTTATCTTCAATATGTTCAATTAACTCAACAAACTTGGCAACAGCTCCAGAAGCGCGACCCGATAAATGCTGTTGCTCTACAATGGCTTTAGCAGCATACCAAAGCGGCAAAGATTCAGCGCGAGCGCAGTCACGTATATGGCTTAATGTTTTATCGCCAATGCCGCGGGCGGGCGTATTAATAACACGCTCAAATGCCGCATCATCTTGGCGGTTACCCACTAAGCGTAAGTATGAAAGAGCATCTTTAATTTCTTGGCGTTCGAAGAATCGCATACCGCCATAAATTCGGTATTTTAAACCTTCTTGTAGCATTGCTTCTTCAAGTACCCGCGATTGCGCATTACTACGATATAAAATAGCCGCATCTTGAAGTGCATTACCCGCATTAAGCCAGCTACGTAATTTGCTACTCACAAAGCGCGCTTCATCTAGCTCATTAAAAGCAGCATAAATAGAAATAGGTTCACCGTCATTACCATCAGTCCATAAACTTTTACCCATTCGCTCGGAGTTATTTTGAATTAACGCGTTTGAGGCTTTAAGAATAGTGGCAGTCGAGCGATAGTTTTGCTCAAGGCGAATCGTCTCTGCATCAAAATCGGTTAAAAAGCGTTTAATGTTTTCTATTTTTGCGCCGCGCCAACCATAAATACTTTGGTCATCATCGCCTACAATCATGATGCTGCTGGTATCGCCCGCAAGTAGTTTTAACCACGCATACTGAATAGTATTGGTATCTTGAAACTCGTCTACAAGCATGTGCGCAAAGCGCTGCTGATAATGACGCAGCAAGGTTGGGTTATTTTTAAGAACCTCATAGCTACGTAGTAAGATTTCAGCAAAATCAACTAGGCCCGCTCTATCACAAGCTTCTTGATAGGCTGCGTAAACACGCAGCATCATTTGCTCGTTAATATCGTATGCCTGAATATCTTTAGGGCGCAGAGCTTCATCTTTTTTAGCGCTTATGTACCAACCAAACTGCTTTGCCGGCCATTTTTTATCATCAATATTCATCGATTTTAATAAGCGCTTGATCATACGAAGCTGATCGTCAGAGTCTAAAATTTGAAAGGCTTCTGGTAAGTTTGCTTCACGGTGATGTGCACGCAAAATTCGGTGCGATAAACCATGGAAAGTACCAATCCACATGCCGCCTACAGGGGCTTTTAATGTTTCTTCAACCCGTGAGCGCATTTCTTTAGCGGCTTTATTAGTAAAGGTTACCGCAAAAATACTATAGGCAGAGGCTTGCTCTACTTGCATTAACCAGGCAATACGATGAACCAATACTCGAGTTTTACCTGAACCTGCTCCTGCTAATACCAGCATGTTTTGTAATGGCGCTGCAACGGCATCGCGTTGTTTATCATTTAAGCCATCGAGTAATTCTGAAACGTCCATCGTTACGCCTTTTTAATCAATAATGAGAGCAGTATAACAGGTGTTTTTGTTAGGCTAAATAAAATACTGTTTTTATAAACAGCTATTTATAAAATACGTATTTAAGTTGTTGAATAATTAACAGTATAAACTGAGCAAGTAACTAAAATAGCTATTTAAAATTGCTAATTTGACTTATTTTTGGCAAAAAATACTAAACTGATAAATTCGTAATAATTTAACTGTATGATTTGTAAGCCTTAATAAATTGGCATAAAGTGTGTAAGTATAAATAATAAGTACAAATACAAAATTAATTAAACTACAGAGGTTAGTATGTCTCAACAAGGTTCTGGCGGTAACGTAATCGCAGCATTATGTAATATTTTTTTCCCCGGTTTAGGGCAGTTGGTGCAGGGCCGTATTTTAGCGGCACTTGTTTTTGCAATTCTGGTTTTTGGCGGTTATGCGCTATGGTTTTTAGTTGTGCCAGCCGTAATCGGTGCCGTGTTCCATTTATGGGCAATTATTGATGCTGCACGCTATCGCTCAGGCGGTTAGCTAAATTGATGATGCTAAATAGCGCCTTATGGCGCTATTTTTGTATCTGGCTTTCATTATTCATAGCTGATTAGGTTATAATCTGTTGCATTAGCAGTACTGGAATAAAGTTATGGAATACCAATTCATTCGCGATCCTATTAGTGGGTTAAGAATTAAAATTAGCAGCGAGCACGCGATTATAGGCCGTTGGTTAAACGAAGAAATAGGCAAAGATAAAGTGGCTATGGTGCAGGCACTTATTAGCTCGGTGAGTTCAAGCTTTGAGCCGGTAACACTTAAAGGCCAAGAAATTGACCTAATTCTATCTAAAGATGAAGCATTATTCGAAGCGCATGCGCTGCATCAAGATAACGAAGATATATTAGCCTACCAAGATGACGAACTCATGCTTGAAGAGAATGATTTAAGCAGTGGTTGTGGTTTTGAAGACTTTGTTGACCTGATCAACTCGTGGCATGAGTTTTCGGCTGGTCGTTAAGTTATATTATCTGTATTATTACCCTAATTATAAATCCAACAGTGGAACCAATATGTCTGCGAATTTAAACAAACTAGTTGTTATGCTAGAAATGCAAAATGCCATGAATACCAAAGTACATGAGCAATGGTTTAGTCAAGGCTTTGAATGGTATAGAGCTATTTGGGTTGAATGTGCAGAAATGCTGGACCATTACGGTTGGAAATGGTGGAAAAAGCAAACCCCAGATACTGAGCAGGTGATTTTAGAGCTGGTTGATATTTTTCATTTTGGTTTATCGCTACGTATCGACGGTAAGACCAGCTACGAGCAAATCGCTACGCAGCTACAAACTCAAATGAGTGCACCACAACAAGGTGATGACTTTAAACAAACGCTTGAATTACTAGCGGCCAGTGCTGTTGCCAATAAAACCTTTGATGCAGCCGCCTTTGCTGGTTGTATGGCGCAAATAGGCATGGATATTGATGATTTATACCGTGGTTATGTAGGTAAAAATACGCTTAACTTTTTCCGCCAAGATCATGGTTACAAAGATGGCAGCTACATTAAAGTATGGCATGGTCAAGAAGATAACGAACACTTAGTAGAAGTAGTTAAAAGCCTTGATACTGAACATGCAGATTTTGCAAAACAGGTATATCAAGGCTTAGTAGCGCGTTACCCAAAAAGCTAATTATATAATAGCGCGGTAGTCGGTGACGCTTAAGTAATCGCTTATATCGTTATGTGGTTGCTGGCTATTAGGGTTAGCAACCGCAAGTAAATGCTCAATGCCGTATTCTCGTGCGGCATGTAATACCGGTAAACTGTCATCTACAAATAATGTGCGGCGTTTATCAAACCCTAAATCCCCTTGAACCTTGTGCCATAAACTTTGTTGCTCTTTACTTACCCCATATTCATGCGTTGACACCACCCCGTCTAAGTAGTTATCAATGGCGGTATGTTCAAATTTAAGCATTACGCATTCTGGATGAGCATTGGTAAGTAAAATGAGTTCTTTACCTGCACGTCGAAGTTCAGTTAAAAAATGTGGAACATCTTCACGTATTTTAATTAAATGTGCAGATTGACGCTTTAATTCGAGAATAGGTAAGTTTAGCTGTGCTTCCCAATAGTCAGAGCAGTACCACTGAATTTTGCCACTCACAGCCTGATAGCGTTTTAAGATATCTGCGCGGGCTTCCTCAAAACTGATATTTTGAGCCAGAGCATGTTGTTGTGGAACAACATTGAGCCAAAAGTCAGTGTCGTAATGTAAATCAAGTAAAGTCCCGTCCATGTCGAGTAATACAGTATCGATTTTTGACCAATTGAGCATGATACATCCTTGTGGAGATTGAGGCGTTAAATGATTACGTTGCGATGAAATGCTTGCAAGCGAAATATAATGGGCTCTGTTAATTGAACTTTAAAAACATATACCCAATGATGAAATATTAAGGGCGAATTCAATAACGCCAGATAAATATTTAACCTTAACTACGGGTAAGATATTTATGATTAATTCTGCATTTAAATTGCTTTTAATTCAAACTGAAACTCGCATCTTATACTCATTTGGGTATATGATTAGTATAACTGCAATGATAGCAAATTGATGCCCATGACACAGAAAAAGCACCCAACACCACCACAAATTCTCAGTAATAATGTTGTCGCTAAAAGTCGCTTATTTACTGTGGAGTCTTTAGAACTAAAATTTTCAAATGACGAAGAGCGTCAGTATGAACGAATTCGCGGCGGTGGCCGTGGAGCCGTTATGATTGTACCCATCACAGCTGAAAACGAACTACTACTCGTTCGAGAGTATTGCGCCGGCACCAATAACTATCAGTTAGGTTTCCCTAAAGGATTAATTGACCCCGGTGAAACACCTGAGCAAGCGGCAAACCGAGAGCTCAAAGAAGAAATTGGCTTTGGTGCAGAATACTTTGAAGCACTTAAAACGGTCACTATGGCGCCTAGTTATTTCAATGCCACTATGCATATTCTCTTTGCTAAAGATTTATACCCTGAAACCCTATTAGGTGATGAGCCAGAGCCATTAGTGCTTGTTAAATGGCCACTTGCACAGTGGCAGTCGCTATTAGAACAACCTGACTTTACTGAAGCACGTAGTGTTGCCGCTCTGCTATTATTAGATAAGTACTTAGCCTCAGGAGCGACTAATGGATAAATTACTTGAACCATGCATAACACTTGCCCAAAGTGCAGGTGATGCAATTATGGCTATTTATAAAAAAGATGATATTGGTCGACAAGAAAAATCAGACAATACGCCAGTAACTAAAGCAGATTTAGCCGCAAACGATGTACTTGTTGCTGGCTTAAAAGCGCTAGCTCCCGATATTCCTATTATGTCCGAAGAAACGCCGATCCCAGCATTGGAAGACAGACAGCACTGGCAACGCTATTGGCTGCTTGATCCGATGGATGGCACCGGTGAATTTATATTAGAAAGCGGCGACTTTGCCGTTAATATTGCGCTGATAGAAAATAATCATCCTGTATTGGGAGTGATTCATTGGCCAGCAAAGGGCGTGACCTATTTTGCTACCGCTAATAATGGGGCATTTAAGCGTAAAGGCGAGCATGATAAACAAATATTTGTAGCACCGCCCGAAAGTTTAACTTTGGCTGTGAGTCGCCGCCAAAAAATAGAAGCTGTGAGTCAGTATTTAAATGCGCAATTTGCAACGGTGGCTTTAGGCTCGTGTTCGCTTAAAGCTTGTATTGTTGCTGAAGGTAAAGCTGACTGCTTTTTAAGAATTGGTCCCACAGGTGAATGGGACACTGGCGCATCACAAGTAATAGTTGAAGAGGCGGGGGGGTGTATTACCGATGCTGAGTTTAACCCTCTGACCTATAACCAAAGAGAAAGCACAGAAAACCCAGACTTTATTGTTATGGGGCATCCCGATTGGGAATGGCAAAAAATGATAAACCCACATCAGCGATTAGTGTAATAACCGCCGTTTGATGGGTTTTTGTTCACTTAAACGTTTTTAATTAGTAAAACCTTGCATTATAGGTTTATTCCTATATTATAGCGCTCTCTTCGAAACAGGCTTGTGAACAACACGATACTGTTACAAAGAAATTACAGGCGCGGGATGGAGCAGCCTGGTAGCTCGTCGGGCTCATAACCCGAAGGTCGTCGGTTCAAATCCGGCTCCCGCAACCAAT
>NZ_PNCV01000156.1:0-938 GCF_005886925.1 Pseudoalteromonas sp. S3260 | reverse complement strand
GAAAGTACGTATACTTCTGAAGTGAATGTAGTGTGTGGCTTGATTGAACCAGGCTTAGCTAGTACTTGACCACGTTCAACGTCTTCACGCTTAGTACCACGTAAAAGTGCACCAATGTTCTCACCAGCACGACCTTCGTCAAGAAGCTTACGGAACATCTCAACACCAGTACAAGTAGACTTAGTCGTCTCTTTGATACCAACGATTTCAACTTCGTCATTCACGTTAATGATACCAGCTTCAACACGGCCAGTTACAACAGTACCACGACCTTGGATTGAGAAAACGTCTTCGATAGGCATGATGAATGGCTTATCGATGTCACGCTCTGGCTCTGGAATGTAAGAATCTAGTGCTTCTGCAAGCTCTACGATTTTAGCTTCCCATTGCTCTTCGCCTTCAAGTGCTTTAAGTGCAGAACCTTGAATTAGTGGTAAGTCATCACCTGGGAAGTCGTATTCAGAAAGAAGTTCACGAACTTCCATTTCTACTAGCTCAAGTAGCTCTTCATCATCAACCATGTCACATTTGTTCATGAACACAACGATGTAAGGAACACCAACTTGGCGAGAAAGTAGGATGTGCTCACGAGTTTGTGGCATAGGGCCATCAGTCGCAGCTACTACTAAGATAGCGCCATCCATTTGAGCAGCACCAGTGATCATGTTTTTAACATAATCGGCGTGACCAGGACAATCTACGTGTGCGTAGTGACGAGTAGGCGTATCGTACTCAACGTGTGAAGTTGAGATTGTGATACCACGCTCGCGCTCTTCTGGAGCGTTATCGATTGATGCGAAATCTTTAGCAACACCGCCGTATACTTTTGCAAGTACGTTAGTGATTGCTGCAGTTAGTGTAGTTTTACCGTGGTCAACGTGGCCGATTGTACCAACGTTTACGTGCGGTTTTACGCGTTCAAACTTTTCTTTTGCCAT
>NZ_PNCV01000155.1:0-8579 GCF_005886925.1 Pseudoalteromonas sp. S3260 | reverse complement strand
AAGGTCAACAGACCCTAGTTATTTGAATCCAGATACAACTAATGTCTAATATTTAATAGTGCACCGCTGAGTAATCCTTGATGAAAAGCCTAAGGCAAGTAATATAAATTGGAGACTAATATGTCACAAAGTATCTACCCAGTTCCTGCGCATATTAAAAACGCAGCGCTCGTCGATAATGAAAAATATAATACGATGTATAAACAGTCTGTAGAAGACCCTGAAGGGTTTTGGGCTGAGCACGGTAAGCGTCTTGACTGGTTTACTCCTTATTCAAAAGTAAAAAACACTTCATTTGATAAAGGCCATATTAATATCAAATGGTATGAAGATGGCTACCTTAATGCATCTTACAACTGTATCGACCGCCACTTAAAAACAAAAGCAGATAAAGTAGCATTAATTTGGGAAGGTGATGATCCTTCGCAAAGTGAAAATATTACCTATCAACAACTACATGACGAAGTCGCTAAATTTGCCAATGGCTTAAAAAAATTGGGTGTAAAAAAAGGTGACCGTGTTGCCATTTATATGCCAATGAGCCCACAAGCTATTTATGCAATGCAAGCTTGTGCCCGTATAGGTGCGATTCATTCTGTTATATTCGGTGGCTTTTCACCATCGGCTATTGCAGATCGCATTAATGATTCAGGCGCTAAGGTGGTGATCACATCAGATGAAGGTCGACGTGCGGGTAACTGTGTACCGCTTAAAGCCAATGTTGATGAAGCAGTGTTACAAGATTCAGTCACTACCGTTGAGCATGTAGTGGTACATAAACTAACTTCAGGCGATGTTGATTGGCACGACCATGATATTTGGTGGCATGACTTAGTTGCTGATGAAGCACCCGAGTGTGAGCCTGAGCGCATGAACGCTGAAGACCCATTGTTTATTTTATACACTTCAGGTTCTACAGGTCAGCCTAAAGGTGTGGTACATACCACCGGTGGTTATTTAGTGTATTCATCTATGACCCACGAATACATTTTTGATTTAAAAGACGATGATATTTTTTGGTGTAGTGCTGATGTTGGCTGGATCACAGGTCATAGTTATATTGCTTATGGGCCGCTCGTTAATGGGTGTACGCAAGTCGTATTTGAAGGTGTGCCAACTTACCCAACTGCTGGTCGTATGGGTGAAGTGGTTGATAAACATAACGTGACTATTTTATACACCGCACCTACTGCTATTCGAGCGCTTATGGCCAAAGGTGATGAGCCAATTGCCAGTTCAAACCGAGATAGCCTGCGTATTTTAGGTTCAGTAGGTGAGCCAATTAACCCCGAAGCGTGGACGTGGTACTACGAAAAAATTGGTAAGTCGAATTGTCCAATTGTAGATACTTGGTGGCAAACCGAAACCGGTGGCATCATGATTGCGCCATTACCAGGTGCAACCGATATGAAACCAGGCTCTGCAACACGTCCATTCTTTGGTATTGCACCTGCATTATTTGATGCTGAAGGTAATACATTGGAAGGTGCGGTTGATGGTAACCTTGTGATTTTAGATAGTTGGCCTTCACAAGCACGAACCGTTTATGGCGACCATGAGCGCTTTGAACAAACCTATTTTAGCGCTTATCCTGGTGTGTACTTTACTGGTGACGGTTGTCGTCGTGATGAAGACGGTGATTATTGGATCACAGGGCGTGTGGATGACGTACTTAATGTGTCTGGGCACCGTTTAGGTACTGCGGAAATTGAAAGTGCGTTAGTTGCTCATGAAGCTGTAGCTGAAGCGGCAGTAGTAGGCTACCCGCATGATATTAAAGGCCAAGGTATTTACGTTTACATAACTCCAAACGAGGGTGTAACGGTGAGTGATGAGCTAACAAAAGAGATCCGTAATTGGGTACGAAAAGAGCTAAGCCCAATAGCATCACCCGATATGATCCAGTGGTCTCCAGGTTTACCAAAAACACGTTCTGGCAAAATTATGCGTCGTATTTTACGTAAAATCGCGGCAAATGAGCACCAACAGCTTGGTGATACCTCAACACTTGCGGATCCGTCAGTGGTTGATGAGCTAGTAGAAAATCGATTAAATCGTTAATTTCGCGTTAAAAGCTTGATTAGAAGTTGATTCTAAACGTAGTATATCGGCTGTTGTCTATTGGATAGCAGCCGAATTTTTGGGAGTGAACAATGAGTCAGTTTTTAATAGCGGACGATCATCCGTTATTTCGTGAAGCACTAAAGGGCGCTTTGAGTGCAAAGTTTGCAGGTTTAGAAGTATTTGAATCAGCGGATTTTGATAGCACATTGCAGGTGTTAAGCGAACAAGAAGATCTTGATATATTACTACTAGATTTACACATGCCAGGTAACGGTGACTTATACGGCTTGATCCGTATACGTGAGGATTACCCAAGCTTACCTATTGCGGTGGTTTCGGGTAGTGAAGATGTAAATATTGTTTCGAAAGTTATGGGTTATGGGGCAATGGGGTTTATTCCTAAGTCATCATCATCTGATGATATTGCCAACGCAATTAACCAAATACTCGAAGGCGATACTTGGCTGCCAACCGAACTAAAAAGTAAAGTGGCTGAAATAGAAGGCGCAGATAGAGAAATTGCTGCACAAGTAGCATCACTTACTCCACAGCAATACCGCGTATTACAATATTTGCACGAAGGTTTACTGAATAAACAAATTGCGTACGAACTTCACATTTCAGAAGCGACCGTCAAAGCACACATCACTGCCATATTTAGAAAACTCGGTGTTTATAATCGAACTCAAGCTGTTTTAATTGCTGCAAAACTACAACTAGAACCCATAGAGCAAGCTTAAGCAGACTAAATAAGAGGCGATAGCCTCTTTTTTGTAACCCCATCACAACAAACCCATCTATTAATTACCATGACATAACAAGTCATTCATCTTTATTACATGACCTGCTCAGAAAATAATGCTAGGTTACGGGCATTTTGTAATTAAGAGATCATGGTATGTCAGACTCAATGGACTCACCACACACATCCCAAGATGAAAATCAGGCCGCAAAGGGCGGTTGGTTTAATCGATTTTTAGCCACGGTAGAGTTTTTAGGGAATATGCTTCCCCATCCAATTACCTTATTCGCGCTGTTTTGTATTGCCATTATTTTATTTAGTGGCGTTGCTGATTGGTTTGGACTTAGTGCTATAGATCCTCGCCCTGAGGGCTCTGCTGGGCGCGATCCAGATGGTGTTATTGAAGTAGTAAGCTTACTCAGTGCCGAGGGCTTACAGCGTATTGTAACGGGGCTGGTGACCAACTTTACTAGCTTTGCGCCATTAGGGACTGTATTAGTTGCGCTATTAGGTGTGAGTGTAGCTGAGCATTCAGGGCTATTATCTGCCGCTATGCGTGGCATGGTAATGGGGGCATCAAAACGCTTAGTGACCTTTATGGTGGTGTTTGCCGCTATTTTATCAAATACAGCATCTGAGCTGGGTTATGTAGTATTGATTCCGCTAGCGGCAATGATATTTCATAGCTTAGGTCGTCATCCGCTTGCAGGCCTTGCTGCGGCATTTGCTGGTGTATCGGGTGGCTATAGTGCTAACTTATTACTGGGTACTATCGATCCGTTATTAGCAGGTATTACGACGCCTGCAGCACAAATGATTGACCCAACTTACCAAGTAGGCGCAGAAGCAAACTGGTATTTCATGATGATATCGGTATTTTTAATTGCCATATTAGGCACGCTAGTCACTGAGAAAATTGTTGAGCCACGTTTAGGTAAATATAACCCAGATGAAGCCAGTGAAGATTTAGCTCAAAATAATATTGCCGGTTTAACTGACAAAGAAAAATCAGGTTTAAAATGGGCTGGAGTTTCATTACTTGTTGTTTCGTTGTTGCTCGCTTGGACGATTGTACCCGCAGACGGTATTTTACGTAACCCTGAAACAGGTCTAGTTGCTCACTCGCCGTTTTTAAAAGGGATTGTGGTTTTTATTTTTGTCACCTTTGGTATTCCGGGTTTTGTGTATGGTCGCGTGGTTGGCACCATGAAAAATGATAAAGACGTGATAAATGCCATGAGCAAAAGTATGAGCTCTATGGGCATGTACATTGTATTAGTGTTTTTTGCTGCGCAGTTTGTGGCATTTTTTAAATGGACTAACTTAGGCACCATTTTAGCGATTAACGGTGCCGCGTTACTACAAGCTCTTAGCTTAACTGGGCCGGAAGTATTTGTACTGTTTATTTTGATGTGTGCTTTAGTGAACTTAACTTTAGGCTCATCGTCAGCGCAATGGGCAGTAACAGCACCTATCTTTGTTCCTATGCTAATGCTTATAGGTTATGCACCCGAGACAATTCAAGCGGCTTATCGTATTGGTGATTCAGTAACTAACTTAATTACCCCGATGATGAGTTACTTTGGTTTAATCCTCGCGGTTGCTACTAAATACAAAAAAGACATGGGAATAGGTACTTTGGTAGCCACTATGTTGCCATACAGCTTAATCTTCTTTGTTGGCTGGGTGGTACTGTTTTACTTATGGGTATTTGTTTTAGGTATGCCAGTAGGCCCTGGGGCACCAACGTATTACACACCCTAGTTAAGTAAGGTTTATTATTTACTTATAAAACTGCCAGCTTATTAGCTGGCATTTTTAATAGCTATATAAAGCTAATTATGAAAATACGACGGTTTTATTGCCGTTAATAAACAGCTAGAGTATTACCAAGTTAGTTTAATAACATGCCGCCTAAACAGAGGCTTCTTTTGGAGCTAATAATACAACTTTGGTTTTTTCTTAGCCGTGCAGTGCCTCTTTGACGTTAGCAGGAAATCCTTCGCAAAGTTATAATAAAAAATCGCTGCGGGATTAGCCTGTGAGTTCTGCTCTCATAAAAAGCGTTGTGCATCTTTATCAACAAGGCCTAATAATATCTAAATTATGCTGATTACAGAGTTTGGTAATTTTGGCTAAGCCTATATCGTCTGCGTATTAGTTGGTTAGTGTATTACTTATTTTCCTCATTTCCCTCCCTGTCTTTACTGCGCTTGCAGGGGGGGGGAATTACATTTACATCAATGTGTAGAGAGGGGGATTTTAGTGTGGAAAGATGCCACCTAATAATAAGGTGGCATATATAGATAAGCTAAGTTTTTGGCTCAGACGCTAAATCGTCTTCCTGACGTAAAAAACCAGCGGCTTCCTCATCATCTTTGGTTAAAGCTGGCTGCATAGGCACAGCCCGTGTTTGCTGGTTTAACTGGTGCAGTTGAGATGCATTGCCTAAATCGCGTTCGCTAGTGATAGAGGCAATTGATTCTCGATCTTTCAAAAATGCAATTACATCTTTTTTGATTGCTTGTAATTGACCTTCATCTTTATGCATTTCCATAATATGTCGAGGATGCTCGAGGTTTTTCATGCCTGTAGCTGCAAAGGTTGTAGAAACAATGCGCGAAACAATCACCCAAGGCGTTATGCTGCTACGTACCAAGGTATTTTCCGAGCGTGTGCTATCATGAATACCGGTGCCCGTTGATATTTTTGACTCAGTAAATGTGCCCTCGCACTTGAAGTACACGAGTAAAGATTCAAATTGCATTTCAGCAAAAAATAAATGGGCACTATTGCTCAGCAGCTGAGCAAATGCTTTAACTAATATGCCGATAAGCAATAAATGAACACTTGCCATTAACAGCTCGCTAAACTCCATAATATTTTTATTATTAAAGGCTTGTTCAATACTATTTATATTAGCAGCGTCAATATAGTGGTAAATATTAATAAAAGAGTAAGCAAGCAACACAGTAAAGGTAAGCGCTACAATGTAGAGTAAGTTACCACTAATTAACGCAACTAAACGAGAAAGGTTAAAGTGCTTACCTAAATCCATTGTGTGTAGTTTAGGCTGAATCTCTTGAATCATTTCGCCTTTAAACCCGCCTTTTCCTTCAATTTGCTCTTGTAGTTTAGGATCTAGCTCACGATAAACCCTATTAGGTACTTCTTTATAACGGCGATTAGCCATTACTAAGTTATCAAGATTTATAAAAATTTCATCTGGATGAACAGACTCTTGCCAGTTTTCACGTAGTTCTGATACTTCAGCGCTTGGTGTCACTTCGTTTAAACGCGCTTTAATCATCACAAAAACAAGTGCACAACTAAGTGCAGCTAAAATAATAATGGCAGTTAAATAGAGGCCCGCGTTAAGGTTGGGTAATTGCTCAAGCCAATTGTCTATTTGTTGTTTGCTTATGCGCTGTTCTTGCATTATCCACGACATAGACAGGCCTATAGCAATGGGCAATATAAAGGATAAAGAAATGATTTTAGCAAGAGCACCAGTACCTAAGGCTTCAATATTCTTCTCTGCATTACGTGAAATAGGTTTGCCAGAAGAGCGCCAAGAAAACAGCACATAAAACATTAATATGGCACTATATATTGGAAAAGCTAGTTCGCCAGCTTCACCGGTAAAACCAGACAGTGACACAAAGGCGACCAATGCGTAAGCGATAAGAGCAACCAGTGTGCTTATCCATGAGCCAAATAAACGTTGGGCAACATTACGTATTGGGTAGGGTAAAAATAATAGTTTTGGTACTAAACTATGTAGCAAACGCGATAAAAAGCCATTCGGTTCTTTAAAAGTACTGTTTTTGCGACCAACAAGCATTTCTTCTAATGTTTGCGCAGTGTAGGCTACTTCGTTTTTTTCTTCTTGTGCAGTTGAGGTTTGTGACTTACTAAAATTAAACGCCAACGATGTCGGGTGGTTTCTACCTACGAAGTACTTAAGCGTTGCATAAATGCCACCCGATAAAGTCCGAATTCCTAGGGCGAGTATTAACATGCCAAATATCATTAAGATCCAACCTGCTGTTGCATCTTCTTTTACAGAGCTAGACGCGATAACAAGCAAGCTGATGCCAACAACAGATTCAATAAGCCCTCTTATTGCTTTTACTTTACCTTCCAGTTTGAAAGGGTTTTTTAGTCCAAGATCTATTGATCCGTAATCAAAAGCCATCAAATGCTCCTTATAAATAGTAAACCTTAAAAAGGGAATATCAGCATAGCTAAAATAATGCATGCATTAAGACATTATTGCTTAATTTCTGATTATATATCAATAATATTGTTCAGCTTAAGGTTACTTGAATATGATAAGTTAAATCTCTTAAAAGTTGTTATTGCTTAAAAGGGAGTGTAGTAAATAACCTGATATTTCAGCTAACCCATAAAGTGAATGGTTTTGCCAAGAGGAAAATTGCATATTTTGGCCGTAGAGGTTGATAGTAAGGCTGTGGTAAATAATGATGTAAATCTAAAAGAAGTCACTATTCTCGGTTCTACTATGTTGAATTTACTTGCAATAGAAAACAGCTGATACGTAAATTTACTTTGTTTTAATAAAGTCTCTTAACCAGTGTTTAGGTTTAGTTATATTGAAAAAACAAATGCCAGCTTAGTAGCTAGCATTTTAATTTTGATATAAAGCTAATTATGAAAACACCACTGTTTTATTGCCATTAATAAACAGCTTGTGTTCTGATGCTAGTTGCAGTGCTTTACAAAACACCGTTTTCTCTACATCTTTACCCATTTTAGCCATCATCTCAGCTGTATTCGCATGGGTCACACTCGATACGTCTTGTAAAATAATCGGGCCTTCGTCTAGCTCATTATTAACAAAGTGAGCCGTGGCACCAATAATTTTGACACCACGTTCAAATGCCTGGTGATATGGTTTTGCACCAATAAAAGCCGGTAAAAATGAGTGATGAATATTGATGATTTTACCCTCAAATCGACCAACAAACTCAGGGCTTAAAATACGCATGTATTTAGCTAGGCCAATAATGTCAGGGTTATAGCTGGCAATTAAGTCACCGACTTTTTCGTCGTGCTCACTGCGCGTAAGTCCTTCATGAGAAACCACATGAAAAGGAATATTAAACCCTTTCACTAGAGGCTCTAGAGTAGGGTAGTTAGCGATAACGGCGAGTATCTCTATGTTTAGAGCTTGTTCAAATTGCTTAAGTAACATTCCGCCTAAGCAATGAGCTTCTTTTGTGGCTAATAGTACCACTTTGGTTTTTTCTTCACCGTGCAGTGCCACTTTTGCGCCAGCTGGTAATACGTCGCGCAGTTGTGACAAAAACTCAGCATGTGGTTCGCCCGTAAGCTCTGTGCGCATAAAAAAGCGTTGTGCATCTTTATCAACAAATTCGTTATTACGAATAATATTTAAATTATGCTGATTACACAGTCCGGTAATTTTGGCGATTAAGCCTATATCGTCTGCGCATTGGGTGGTTAGTATATAACTCATTTTCCTCATTCTTACCCAGTGGTTAGTTGCTTCATTATTTGTCTTTTAACTCAGAAAGCAAGACCTTTGTGTGATAGCCAATGTTTAATTTTAATTTACGCTAAGATAGCGTTAGTAAGGTTAATTTAGCTTTAAGTAAGTTTAACAAATTGTGTTCTAGTAAGGATTTAAAACAAGGAACTAAATCAGTTGTTTATTACTATATTTATACTATTGTTTAGCTAAAAAGTTGTTTTTAGTGTGCTTTACTCACGGCTAGCGCATTTTAAT
>NZ_PNCV01000154.1:0-3137 GCF_005886925.1 Pseudoalteromonas sp. S3260 | reverse complement strand
AGTTGTTCATGCTCGTTCCTTTTTGTTCTAATCACTCTTGGTCGAATGATCGGATCATGGAACGAGCATTTAGTTCCTTTAAATTAGTAATTTCTTATCCGAAGCTCAGGTTAAATAGAACATTACTTAGTAGAGCATTACTGAGTAGAACATAAGTGCAGATTAATTTTAACCACCGGATGATTATAAAATTAACCTGCTAAATGAGATTATTTGTAATAGGCAAATAAGTATTTATTAAAACTATATTGGCTTTGTATAACCGCAATAACAAATCCTGCTTTACCATCTAAAAAGCCACGTCTTAAAAAATAATGGCGGATAAAAGCAAAAAAAGCGGAACTACTCGCCTTCAATAGTGATGATTTTTTACCCTTTTTTACAATTTGCTCTGCGCCTATGTGCGCATAATGGTTTCTTTTATTCATGTAACCAAAAATATCTTCATACTGAAAATGTAATATATTTTCTTTCAACTCAATTGGCTTACAATCAAGCATTACAATAGACTCATGAACCAAATTTTGGTTATAACCTGTTATTTTTTTGTTGTAAATACGCGCAATACGATCAGGATACCAGCCGCTGTGTCGAATAAATTGGCCACAAAAATGCGTTAAACGGTTAAGCTTTAAAATATTTTTCTCATTGCATTTTGCCAGTGTCGTTATTATTTCTTCTTTTAAACTCTCACTGACAACTTCATCACAGTCAATTGCAAAAATCCAATCGTTAGTTGCTAATGCCTCTGCTCTGCGTCGTTGCTCACCAAACCCTTGCCAATCATCACGTACAAATACTTTATCTGTGTATTTATTTGCAATAGCACGTGTTTCATCAGTGCTGCCTGAATCAAGTACAATAATTTCATCTGCCCACTTTACTGACTCTAAACAACGCTCAATTGTATCCTCTTCATTTTTACATATAATACAAACAGATAGCTTCACAGAATTTCCTTTTTAATAACATTGTATTTGAAAAATAACCTTCACATTATAAACAGATCATAACCACAGAGGAAATAAGGCTTTTAAAAATGGTATCCATTAAGCTTCTAAAATAACATCAATAGCATTGAGTAAAGCTTCAACTTGGTGTGTATCAAGAACAGCAGGCGAAAGCTTTAAACTCGCTTCCAATCCAACAGCCTGTTGATACAGCACTTGGCATTCAAACATCCCTGCCGTTCCTTTAATCATATGCACACTGCGTGCAAAACCGGTTATATCACCCTGCTTAAATTGCAACTGTAATGTGTGTTTTTGTTTTTTTAATCCTTTAATGTATTCTTGCTTGAGTAGTGCAAACTCATCATCAGGCAGCTTAATATTTTCGCATATATCAATATCAAGGTAACTTGCGATTTTACTGCTAAAACATCGTCTATCGATAGGTTTGGCAATATGGTCGGTAAAACCTTGTCTTAAATAGCGATCGACCTCATGCTTCATCGTGTTCGCAGTAAGCGCAACAATCGGTGTTGTTACTCCTGTTGCTTGCATAATACTAATTGCTTGTTCACCATCCATAATTGGCATTTGAATATCTAATAAAATTAAATCAAATTGTTCATCAAGTGTCGCTTGTGCAGCATCTCGGCCATTTTCTACTGCCACCACAGTTAAACCCATTCGTTCTAAAATCCGCTTAATCAGCTGTCGGTTTTATGGGTGATCTTCAGCCACGAGTACCCTACCAATCAAATTTCGCTGGTTACTATTTAAAGGGAGCTCTTTGTTTTGTGACTTACAAATATCGTCAAATGCGTTAACCCATTTTGTATGAGCCGTTGTATGCAGTGTCATAGTAAAACAAAACTCACTGCCGCTTCCGAGCACAGAATAAACCGTAATATCGCCATCTAGTTTAGTTGCTAGGCTTTTTGAGATATTTAACCCAAGTCCAGTGCCACCGTATTTGCGAGAAATCGACGAGTCAGCTTGATGAAAGGGAGTAAAGAGGTCTTTTTGCTCACTGTCGGTCATACCAATTCCCGTATCTTTCACTTTAATAATTAGTTGTTTTTTATTACAGCTAACCGTTAGCTTTATATAACCTTGGCTGGTAAATTTAAGCGCATTAATTGCTAAATTTAATAATATTTGTCGCAATCGAGTTGGATCTGAGACTATCCAATCAGGTAGCGGAAATTGATAATCAACTTTAAATTTTAAGCCTTTATCACGGATTTGTTTTCCTAATAACGATTCGATTTCAGCAATAGTGGCAAACAAGTCCGTTTCAACTAGCTCTATCTCTAGACGGTTAGCCTCAATTTTTGACATATCCAAAATGTCATTAATTAAGCCAAGAACATGACGACTATTTTGCAAAATCACCCGAATGCCATGGTTTCTCTCATGAGGCTGTATATCACCTAAAATAATACCATCAGCATAACCAATAATTGATGTCATTGGGGTGCGAATTTCGTGGCTCATATTGGCTAAAAATCGACTTTTAGCTTCACTTGCATCACGAAGCTCTTCAGCTAATTGTTGTAACTCTTGAGTACGCAACTGTACTTTGTGTTCTAAATTTTTAGTCAATTCAACATTCTCATGGTGTAAAATGCTAAATTTATTTGCAACGGCAAAAGCAAGTAGCACTGCATCGAGTGCGGTACCAATGAGCCCAAGTAAATAGAGAGCCATCTTTATAGGTTCAATTAGCCCTAAATTAGTTAAATTGCCGACCATATTAGGAATGGCCATCGCCAAATACGCTAAAACAAAATAGCGAGCGGGCTTAAAGCCACTTAACCAACTTCGTATACCAACAATCATACCCAGGCACAAAGTAGCCCCCGTTACTAAAGTAGCCCATATAAAGCCAAAACCTGGCCAAATGATTGCAAATGGAGTACCTGCGGTAGCAATAATGCCCAAGTAAATTGATAACCGTGATAATTGAGGAGACGTTTCCTTTAATTTAAGTAAGCTGTTAAAAAATAAGATATTTGTGATGGGAATTAAGGTAAAACCTAGCCAATGAAAATGGGCGTTGTAAAAACCAAAAATTTGATCTGGTATATGAAAAAACTGACTCCAAGCTAATACCCAGCACGCGGTAAACAGGGCGTAATACAAATGGGTTTTATCTCTATCACCCAAGTAAATAACCTGAGCTTCGGA
>NZ_PNCV01000153.1:0-28090 GCF_005886925.1 Pseudoalteromonas sp. S3260 | reverse complement strand
CGTTGATTTTTTCATAGTTCCAGTTTCTCAAGTTATTGAGTCTCTGGCAAACACGGGGCGATTCAGCCACAGAATTGTTACAGCGCAGTGTGTAAACACAGCCAGAAACTGGACTGACATTGGTACTAAACGATGACTGAGGCGAAAGCCAAGGGCCTTAATTAATCATCAATAATGCTTAATTAAACTGCCTAAATTCATATGGCATTCTTTACCTAAGCCATGGTGCATATTCACACCAATCGAGATCATTACTGGGTGCGTAGCCATATTTAAAATGAGTTTAAATAATAAAAACACTTGGTTTTTGAATAAAAAGATCAAGAAAACACAGCTGCCTGCTTGACCAGAGCTTTCTAATGGGTGACCCCTTTTGTTCACATCCTTACATGGGTATAGGTTTTTCTGATTCATTAGCTTGATTAAATAGTATCTGCCTCGCATGCTCAGCTAGAATCCAAGTCATTGGGTGCAGATCTTTATCAACCTGATGAGTATCAAAGCCAGTCAAATGATCTTTTTTAACTTGTAACTTATTTGTACACAACGCAAGCAATATTTCAGGTAGTCCTTTAGATTCCTCAGCTTCCGGTAATTTGAGCATCCTTTCAATCAAAGAGCCAACAATTCTACTCTTATCATCTGCTGCACTATAATCAAGCTCTCTTGATTTTGCAGTCCTTAGAATACTGGCTTGGATAATCCCTTCATTGAACCGATCAAATAGTAAAGGATCAAGTTGTCGAATTATGTACCCCTTACCTAATGGAACTGCTCCACTATCTTTTGCTACAGTTCTTAACCGTTGCAAAACAGAAGATATAGTGAAATATACTGTGGCCTGGTGTTTAAAGTAGTGGTCATTGTCACCTTTATTCCAAAAAGCAAATGTCGGCCCCAACACTAGTGGTTGATTTTGAGGCGACTTAAGAAATAGCTTTTCTCCTAACCCTTGATTATGAAAAGATGCAGCACTTCTTAATAGCTTGTCCCTTGCATTAAGCTCACTCAATAAATTCCCATCGCTCGAATGTTTGGCTTTAAGCAGCTTCAAAAGCTCTAGTTCTTTTTCCCAGCTATTTTCTTTATGTTCATTTATTGGTAAAAGCATCTTTTCAATAACATGAAACTGGTGAAAACCACATGGACCTTCAGAAAATTTTAAGTCCATTTGAAGTTTTTTAAACTCAGGTTCACTATTATATTTTGCGAACCCGACAATATAAGTAATAGGTAACTCATTATATTTACGCAGAGCCCTACTAATGTTAAGTAGAGACTTTCCTGACTCTAACGAACCAGCTACAACCACAATGCCTTTGCTTGGAGTTACTGTTTCTGGGATTTCACCATCGTAAACATTAACGTCTAAATGTAACTCTGATACATTGCTTTTAATAAGCTCTGCTAACTCTTTTGCACCTTCATCTTTACAATGGATTACGCAATCAGTGTTTAAGGGAAAGAAACGATGGATATTATTTTTAACTTTTGCCTTAAATTTATCTTGTTCAATAACCTTACTAACGTCGATAAAATATTCTGGCGTAGGTGTTTTGGTACCGTTTACACCATCATATAGACACCTAAATGCATCAAGGTCTTTATATTGATGAATAAGCTCCCGTAGAACTTTGTCTGAATCAACAGCCAAAGGTAAATAACTCTCTGTATGTGGTGCTTCAAAGACAAATCGACTTTTATTAAGTGCAATAGGAATAGAATGCTCCTTTAAACACATCGGGCATTCATTTTCATCATAAGATTCAAAATGTTGAAAGTAAGATTTACAGAACTTATTTTTATATTGCTCAAACTCCACAAGAACTTTTTGTTCACCATCATTAACCTGTGTCATGATTACCGAAACCAGCGAAGCTTGTTCTAATGAGATGTTTTTCTTCAATTTTTCAAATAAGTTATTGCTGGTAGAAGCTGAAATTAAAACTAGCGTGTTTGCATCTGAGCTAAATTCGTATCCATCAATACCACCATAACTCCCAAAAGAATCTATCAATATGGTGTCAGTAGTATTTTTAAAAGCTCTAATGATGTTGCCTAACTCATATGCTAGCGGAAAAATACCAGAGGTATCCACATAAATTTTATTGATATTAGCAGGTATCATTTTTAATAAACTAATAGCAATAAAGGTAATTTCAGCTGAAGATTCCAGTAAATTTTTTACATCAATAAATTTATTTGTGTGCTTTCCGGAAGGCTTAATGAAGTGAATATTTGAATGAGCTTCAATTATCAAATTACGGCTAGTAATAATGTTATACATACCAAATTCTATCAAGCGTTCAATATTGGCATTAGATAATGGCGGCTTAGTTTCATTAAAAATAGATATATCACAGCTACCATCGCGCTTTATAAAGCAGGTATGAAAATTTAATTCTTGAAAGCTATTGATTCTCTCTTTTAGTATTGATTGAGCATCATCATTTAACAACTGACTAGAAACATCTTGTTTATTAAACTCAGGTGCAATAAAAACAATATCTCGTGTAAAAATTGATGATTTAAATTGAGTTACCATTTCATCGCAAAATGCTTCGAAGTTGAATGCTCCTCCCGCATAAAAACAAACCATAACATTGGGCTTATTTGAACTAAGATCCGTTTTGTAAAAATAAAAATTTTTCATCGTAGAGGCACCAAGATACTGCAAGCTAAACCTTCAACTGAAGCAAGCTTATAAAAGTTGTTTTCTGATTTGTTGTTTTCGTCAAATAGCGAAAGAGGCTCTGACTCAGCTTCTCTCAAAGGCTGCAAATTAAAGTCACGGTAAACGCCAATTCGGCCAGTCCGAAATGAAATAAAACCATGTCTTTGTGCCAATACATTCTTCACGTTATTTAAACCACGCCCAACTCCACGAGAGTCAGATTTGGACGTAATACCTTTAGCAAAAGACTTTTTAACCACACCGACTTCATCTTCAACACTAACGTTTTCATTATTCGTTGATTGAAGGGTTTTAAAAATTCCTTCTCCGCTGTCAAAGACTGATATCTCTAACATATGTACAGTTCTATCATCCGTTCTAATGCCCTCTAAGTAATCTGTAATCGCAGTGTTCTCTCCGCCAATACTTTCTGAAGGTTGTTCTTTGGTAATAAGCTTGTAATCAATGATCAGGCCTCTAACTGATTTGCTAACCTTACCTGTATTAATCTCCAGCTTTCCGTGCTGTTCTGTGTTTTCTATTAGTTCATAAATAGCGTGTCCCAAATCACTAAGTTGACGTTCAGTTACATTAGACTTTATTGGGCTAAGCTCAACAATACGCTCAAGCAATTTCGTATAGAACTCGCTTTGCTTTAAAGAGTTGCTCCCTACACATGAATAAAAACAACTTGGAAAAGCGTATTTTTTTATCGAGTGATCAACGGCAAATAGTTGAACTCTTTGCCCTGTTCTATAAATGGATTCATTTAACCGAGCTTGTAAATCAGCATTAATTCTAGATTTAAGTTCTACTGGATTTTTTTGTTCATTTAAAACAATATCTTTTTCATACACCTCATCAGACATTAACGTCGAAGTTAAACAATGAGGCGAACTTAGTAAATCAGCGACTGCACTTTCTTTTGATGATTCAAATTGAAAAAACTTAACTTTTTTATTTGGGTTGTGTTTAAGTGCCGTAATAAATAGCTGACAAATTCGAGGTAATAAACCTAAACGCAACGTTTTAAATTGCTGAGGAAGGTTTATTACATCATCGCCAATTTTTTCATACAGCTGTTCTATTTCATCATTTGTAATTATTGATGGTACCTTCATCAATTCACTCCATTCAATGCTTTTTTACCATAGCTTCAGTGGGTAGCAATCCATAGGGTTTAGCCGTGAATTTTATCAAGACCGATATCAGTCTAACACCACTATCACGTCATCACACCCTCAGAATAAGCAATTGTTGAGTAATTCATTCCTGGATGAAATGAAAGCCATGCTTGCACATGGATGTGCTTTCATGGCGTTTACGTTCACATCAATTGTATTTTGAAGGATTAAGCGTGATGCTCGGGTGCGCTGGGAGGTGACGAATAACCGAAGCGCAGCTTCGCAGTATGAGGAAGTGGAGGCATGGATGCCGACAGTAATCCAGCTTCAGGGATGAATTGCTTGCAGCAGAGTCAATTTGAAAAACGATCCCTCTTTGGCTGCCGTCGCCAGCGCGATAAAACCTTGAATAAGGTTTCTAATTCCTCAATAAGCCAAAAGCAAGCAAAGTATGCGCCTTCAACAATTAAACACCTTTTGGGCTGTCGCCCAACACGCCAGCAAGCTCTGCGTCTACAATGTTTAAACACACAAAAAAGCCGTTGCATTGCTGCAACGGCTTTTATAATTTTGATAAATCCCACTCTACAATGGAAATTTTTTCAAAAAATTAGTCGCGGTATGTCTCAATCGGAGGACATGCACATACTAAATTACGGTCGCCGTATACGTCATCGATACGCGTAACCGTTGGCCAGAACTTATCTTTAGCAACCGCTGGTACTGGGAAGGCAGCGTAAAAACGGTCATACGCGCGGTCCCATTCATTACCTAACACATCAGCTTGTGTGTGTGGTGCAAATACCAGTGGGTTGTTTTCGATAGACCATTCACCTGAAATGATTTTATCAATTTCACCTTTAATCGATACCATCGCTTCGATAAAGCGGTCAATCTCGCCCTTAGACTCAGATTCTGTTGGCTCAATCATTAATGTGCCCGCTACTGGGAACGACATCGTTGGTGAGTGAAAACCATAATCTTGTAAGCGCTTAGCAACGTCCATTTCAGTAATGCCTGAGGCTTCTTTTAATGGGCGTAGGTCAATAATACATTCGTGGGCAACGCGATTGTTACGGCCACGGTATAAAATTGGGAAGTGCTTGCTAAGCTCATTGCTTAGGTAGTTAGCATTTACAATCGCCATTTCTGTCGCTTGTTTTAAGCCCTCAGAGCCCATCATGGCAATGTAAGCCCATGAAATAGGTAAAATAGCTGCAGAGCCGTAAGGCGCTGCCGATACTGCGCCGTTACCAGCATTAGTACCTGGTACGTTAATTACGCTGTGGTTTGGCATAAATGGCGCAAGGTGCGATTTAACACCAATTGGACCAACACCTGGGCCACCGCCGCCGTGTGGAATACAGAAGGTTTTATGTAAGTTTAAGTGCGATACGTCTGAGCCAATAAAGCCTGGGCTAGTAACACCTACTTGCGCGTTCATGTTTGCGCCATCCATGTAAACTTGGCCACCGTGCTGGTGAACAATTTCACATAATTCACGAATTGTTTCTTCGTATACACCGTGGGTAGATGGGTACGTTACCATGGCACATGATAGGTTTTCAGACACCTCAGCAGCTTTGGTTTTTAAGTCTTCCATGTCGATGTTGCCGTGTTTATCACAGTTAACAACTACAATTTTCATGCTCGCCATTTGTGCCGACGCTGGGTTAGTACCGTGCGCAGAACTTGGAATTAAACATACATTACGGTGCGCATCCCCTCGTGACTCGTGGTATTTACGAATGGCGATTAGGCCTGCGTATTCACCTTGTGCACCTGAATTTGGTTGCAGTGAAACCGCGTCGTAACCGGTAATGTTAACTAGCCAATCGTGTAGCTCGTTAATCATTATTTGGTAACCTTCTGCTTGGTCTAGCGGGCAGAATGGGTGAAGGTTTGCAAATTCAGGCCAGGTAATTGGGATCATTTCAGCGGTCGCGTTGAGTTTCATGGTACATGAACCTAACGAGATCATAGAGTGATTAAGCGCTAAGTCTTTGTTTTCAAGGCGCTTAATATAGCGAAGCATATCTGTTTCGCTGTGGTAGCTGTTAAAGTTTGGATGCGTTAGGATTTCATCATCACGCACTAGGCTTGCAGGAATAGAGTCGCTGCCATTTGCTTCAACATCCGCAGCAATTGCATCTACGCTTAGGCCGTGGCCTTCGCCTAAAATAATATCAAATAACTCGGCAATGTCTGCACGTGTTGTGGTTTCTGATACTGAAATTGAGTACTCACCCGCATGGTTAGCAGCAAAGTTAACACCTTTAGCCACAGCACGGGCAATCACGTCGGCTTTGTTTTCATCAACAACAGTTAATGTATCAAACCAGGTAGTGTGCTTAAGTGCCACGCCTTTTGCTTTTAAGCCAGTTGCTAAAATATCAGCAAAACGGTGTATACGCTGCGCGATGGTTTTTAAGCCTTGCGGGCCATGGTATACCGCGTAAAACGCCGCCATGTTCGCTAGTAATACTTGCGCAGTACAAATGTTTGAATTGGCTTTGTCGCGGCGAATATGTTGCTCACGGGTTTGCATTGCCATACGCAGTGCATCGTTACCTAAACGGTCTTTTGATACACCAATAATACGCCCTGGTAATGAACGTTTGTAAGCATCACGTGTTGCAAAAAATGCAGCATGTGGACCACCGTAACCCATAGGCACACCAAAACGCTGAGCAGAGCCAAGTACTACGTCGGCGCCCAATTTACCTGGTGCTTTTAATAGTAATAAGCTCATGATATCGGCTGCCACACAGGCAATCGCTTTTTTGCTTTGTACGCCAGCAATTAGGTCAGTTATATCAACAATTTCGCCTGATGTTGACGGGTATTGAAATAACGCACCAAAAATGTCGTGGTTCACGGCATCAGCGGCTTTACCTACAATAATTTCAAAACCAAATTGCTCTGCTCGGGTGCTCACTACGTCAATGGTTTGCGTGTGTACGTCATCGGCAATAAAGAACGCATTGGCTTTTTTAGCTTTAGATACACGTTTTGCAAGGCCCATTGCCTCGGCTGCAGCAGTTGATTCGTCAAGCAGTGAAGCACTTGCTAAATCTAGGCCGGTAATGTCTAAGGTCATAGTCTGGAAATTTAATAGTGACTCTAAACGCCCTTGTGCAATCTCTGGCTGATACGGTGTGTACGCTGTGTACCAACCCGGGTTTTCAAGTACGTTACGTAAAATTACGTGCGGTACGTGAGTTGGGTGGTAGCCTTGGCCAATATACGATTTGAAAACTTTATTTTTGCTTGCTACTGATTTTAAGTAGCTTAGTGTTTCAACTTCGGTGCGGCTTTCGCCGATATTAAGACCTTGCTCAAGACGAATACCAGCAGGTACAGTTTGACCGATCAGCTCTTCAACGCTCGATACTTCAAGAGCGCTAAGCATGTCGTTTACTTGCGCTGGGCTTGGCCCAATATGGCGGCGAATAAAATCTTGCTTTTGCTCTAATTGTTCAAGAGATTTGGCGTTTGACATGTGTCCAGATTCCTATGATCCTAAATACTAATGGGTAACTAGTATTGATTAAAATATGTGATGATTTGGCAACTTACTGGGTATGGTAATAAGCTGTAAAATCATAAAAGCCCCAATGTTTTAAATAGAGGGGCTTTTAACTAATTAACGATTACTCTTCGTCAATAGTGTGTGCGTAGCCTTCTGCGTCGAGCAAGTTATCAACTTCAGATTCGTCAGATGCTTTAATGCGGAATAACCAACCGTCGCCGTAAGCGTCGTTGTTTACTGTTTCTGGAGAATCTTCTAGCTCTTCGTTAATAGCAACAACTTCACCGCTAATTGGTGCGTAAATGTCTGATGCTGCCTTTACTGACTCTGCTACTGCACAGTCTTCGCCTGCATCGACTTCGTCGCCTACTTCTGGTAATTCAACAAATACCATGTCGCCAAGCAGCTCTTGGGCGTGCTCAGAAATACCAACAGTGTAAGTGCCGTCGCCTTCATTACGAACCCACTCGTGTGAAGGTGCGTATTTTAACTCGCTAGGGATATTGCTCATTTTGTTTCATCCTTTGGTTTAGATTGGGAGAATACCAATAAATGAGGGTGACCTATTTACTGATATAACCAAATTATTTAGATTATTGATTTACCGTTACGTACAAAGCCCGATTTAACTACTTTTACGTTAACTAATTTTTTACGCATTTCTACTTGAGCTGTGTCGCCGGTTGAACGTGGCACACGTGCTAATGCAACACTATAGCCCAATGTTGGTGAGAATGTGCCAGATGTAATAACACCTTCGCCACCATCAACAATTACTTTAGAACCACTGCGTAGTACGCCTTTTTCTTCAAGAATAAGACCTACTTGCTTGTGAGTACTTTTTTCTGCACGTTGCTTTACCAAAACATCACGACCAATAAAGTCACGATCTTCTGGTTCCCATGCAATAGTCCATGCCATGTTAGCTGCCAGTGGTGATACGCTTTCGTCCATATCTAGGCCGTAAAGGTTCATACCTGCTTCTAAACGTAGTGTGTCGCGCGCGCCTAAGCCCGCAGGCGCTACACCGGCATCAAGCAATTGCTGCCATAAATCGGCTGCTTGCTCGTTTGGTACTACAATTTCGTAACCGTCTTCGCCAGTATAACCTGTTGTAGCAATAAATAAATCACCGGCTTGAACACCAAAAAATGGCTTCATGCCTTCAACTGCAGCTTGCTGGTCTGCGTTTAAAACCTGGGCAGTTTTAGCGCGTGCATTAGGGCCTTGTACTGCAATCATGGCGAATTCTGGGCGCTCAGTAACCGTTACTGCAAAGTCACTCGATACCTTAGCTAAATGTGCTAGGTCTTTTTCACGGGTCGCTGAGTTAACCACTAAGCGATAAAATGTTTCGCTAAAGTAGTAAATAATTAAGTCGTCAATTACACCACCTTGCTCGTTAAGCATGCCGGTGTAGAGTGCTTTGCCAGGTACTGTTAATTTAGCAACGTCGTTAGCCACAAGCTTGCGTAAAAATGCTTGTGCTTGCTCGCCTTGTATATCAACAATGGTCATGTGTGATACGTCGAACATGCCCGCATCATTACGTACGGCGTTGTGTTCTTCTATTTGTGAACCGTAGTTAATTGGCATTTCCCAGCCATGAAAATCAACCATTTTTGCGCCGGCTTCAAGGTGCTTTGCATGTAATACTGTTTTAGAAGTCATAATATTCCTTCACTTTTAAATTAACCCATGTGTGTGGGCGTGGCCTCAATTGAATGAGGGGGAATAACATGGTAGCCATTAATACGCCTACCAAATTGTAATCTTTAACAAAAATATGTTTAACGAATTAAACAGCTTAGGTGTTAGTAACACTAAAGCCTTGTTGCTGCATATACTGTTGCCACTTATCAAGCGTAGGCGTTTTAGCAATCACTATAAACTGCTGCTCGTTGTTTTTATCTACCGCGGTAACAAACACTTCGCCACTTTGCGCGCCATAACAAAGCTGCGCATCAGCAAGGCGTAAGCCAGGTGTTAATTTAAACGCATCAACTAAGGTATCAAAGGCGTTGCTACCGGTTAAGGTAAAGGTTGCTAAATCGGTGCGTACCACAAAGTCGATATCGTACCTAAGCTGTTGCTCGTTAATGAGTGCTTGTAATTGCAAGCTGGCATTTACTGGGAGTACAAATCGAAAGGCGGTTTCGCTAAAGTAGTAAACGGCGTAGCTAAAATCAGAATTTAAATCGCCATCCAATGTGCCTTTAAAGCCAAAGCCACTGGCGGTTAGTTTGGTGAGGTCATGACCTAAAATAGCACTTAAAAATACCGATGCTTCACTGCCGCTAAAATCAATAACAACGTGGCTGTTATTAGCTTGTAAGGCATTAATAACCGCGCTGTTAGCGTTGCTATGGCGGGCAAACATTATCGGGTTAAAAGTCATAACAAATACCTATCTATCTTTAATAGCAAAAGTATATTGCGCAAGGCTTACAACAACAAATTGTAATTACTTATCAATTGATAAATAATACTTATATATATAGCCATATAAATAGTAATTTTAAATATGAAAAACATTTCAACCGACAGTTTACGCACATTTGTTATGGTGGTTGAGGTAGGTGGATTTGCCAAAGCAGGCGATTTACTTGGCCTTTCGCAACCGGCGGTAAGCTTACAAGTAAAACGTTTAGAAGACTTATTAGGCTATAAATTATTTAAAAAGCAGGGACAACGCCAAGTACTTAATCAATATGGTGAACTGTTACTGCCTATGGCAAAACAAATGGTGCAACATAACGATGCCATCTTACAGTTGTTCACCTCAGAAAGTGTCACTGGTAAAGTGCGCCTGGGGATCCCTAGCGAATTTGCAGCACGTATTTTACCTTCTATTATTGGCGACTTTGTGGCGCTCTACCCTGATGTATCGTTAGAAGTGAAGTCACGTTTGAGTAAACACTTACTTTCGGATGAGCGCCAAGATCAATTTGATTTAGTACTGGCGCTAAATGAGCAGCTTGACTCAGAAAAATTCCCTATTTTTATTCAAGACCAATTAGTGTGGGTTGGCGATCTTTCACTGGCGCAAAATGAAACCGTTACCTTAGTAACAGCGCCTGAGGGCTGTATTTACCGACGCAGAGCAACCCAAGCGCTTGAAAAAGCAGGTATTAAATACCGTATTGTTTACAGCAACGCCGATTTAACCGGTTTAATTGCGGCGTTAAAAGAAGGTTTAGGTATTACTGTACTGGCAAGAAGTACGGTGCCGAACGATTTAACCTTTCAATTACACACTAAAAATTTACCTGCGCTTGGTAGCATTGGCATTAGTTTAGTTAAAACTGCCCGCGAACCTGAAAACGCCGTGTTTAAACTCGCTGAGTTTATTAAGTTGCGCTTAGGTTACCCCACTGCTTAAATAACCTGGACTCTGGATAATAAATCTATCTCAAGCAGCGTTCAGGTTAAATTAACCGCCACCAGCCAATACATTATCCCTGTTTTTATAAAACAAAAATAAACACCTAGTTAAAAATGTTATAAAAACAGCCTGTTTTTACGACAAATGTAAATGATAGTAAAACTTAATAATATTGATTCTCATTCGTTAACATGTTTAAATTACGCCAATTTCAGTAGTTGAACTATTTTTAGGGTAATCAATGTCACATAAACTTTTAGTTTCTTCGTTAACTGCAGCTATTGCGCTGTCTTTAAGCACAACAGCAATGGCAAAAGATGCCGACAAAGTTGAGCGTAACTTTGAACAAATTACCGTTATTGGCTCACAAGCCGCTATTAACGATATTCCAGGATCTGCTACGTTTATTTCAGATGCAGAATTGCAAAAATTCGAATTTACCGATATTTCTCGCGTATTAGCATCTGTACCTGGTGTTTACGTGCAAGAAGAAGATGGCTACGGCCTGCGCCCTAATATTGGTATGCGCGGTACAGGTACTGGTCGTAACGACAAAATTTCTGTGATGGAAGACGGTGTACTTGTTGCTCCGGCTCCTTACTCTGCGCCATCGGCTTACTACTTCCCTACTATGGGGCGTATGGAGTCAATTGAAGTACTAAAAGGTGCTGCCTCTGTTAAATACGGCCCGCGTACAACCGGTGGTGTATTAAATTTACTTTCTCGCAGCCTGCCAACTGAGCCAAATAGCTCAACAGGCATGCTAGATGCAGCCCTTGGTAGCGATGGTTATTACAAAGGTCACGCTTACTTCGCAAAAGAAAAAAACAACACTGCAGGCTTAATTGAAGTGTTTTCTTACGGCGCTGATGGCTTTAAAGAATTGTCAGTAGGTGATGACAACACTGGTTTTGAAAAAAACGATGTATTGGTAAAGTTTGGCCATACCTTTGGTGAAAACGATGCGCATAACATTGAGTTCAAAGTAAAGTACTCTGAAGAAACATCAGACGAAACCTACATGGGTTTAACCGATGCCGATTACCAACAAAACCCGTACCGTCGTTATGCGGCATCGCAAAATGATGAAATGAACACTCGCCATAATGCATACCAAGTAAACTATGCATACCGTTTTGGTGAAGGTTATGAAGTTTTAGCAACCGCTTATCTAAACGACTTCCACCGTAACTGGTACAAAGCAAGTAGTGTTGGTTCAAGCACACTTGAGCAATACAGCGAGTTTGAAGCAAACCCAACGGCTGCTGGTATTGAAAACATCGGTGTTAAAGCTAATAACCGTGACTACCAAGCCAAAGGTGTACAGTCTGAATTACATATCCCAGCGGGCGATCACTACATTACGGTTGGCGTACGTTACCACGAAGACGAAATGGATCGTTTCCAGTGGGAAGACAAATACACGCTTAATCAAGATTTAAGCATGACTCTTACCTCACAAGGCGCTCCTGGCTCTAACAGCAACCGTTTAGACAGTGCAAAAGCAAGCACGTTATTTATTCAAGACGAATGGACAATGGATGCATTAGTAATGAGTGCTGGTCTTCGTTATGAAGACATAACTATTACCCGTGAAGAGTGGGCTAAGTCAGATCCAACCCGTAGCCTAGGCTTAACAAAAGATATCTCTAACGATACTGAAATTTTAGTACCGTCTTTAGGCGCTACTTACACACTTAACGACAATGTTACGTTACTTGCTGGTATTCAAAAAGGTTACGCCCCTGCAGCACCGGGTAATGCCGACCAAGACGAAGAAGAAAGCGTCAACATCGAGTTTGGCTCTCGTTTTAATGCGGGCGGTTTTAACGGTGAAGTAATTGCGTTTTACTCTGATTACGACAATATGCATGGTAACTGTACTGCATCAATAGGTTGTAATGACGATAACATTGGTGACCAATACAACTACGGTGAAGTAGAAGTATCGGGCTTTGAATTTAGCGCAGGTCGTACGTTTAATACTGCATCGGTTGCGTTTCCAGTAAAATTAACTTACACCTACACAGATTCAGAATTTAAAAACACGTTTGATTCAGAAATTTGGGGCTCAGTAGAAAAAGGCGATGCAATGCCTTACGTACCTGAGAACCAGGTTGCTTTATCGTTTGGCGCAGAAGTGAATAACTTTGTGGTAAATAGCCAAATACGTTACGTGTCTGATGCACATGCTGATTTAACTAACTCAGGCTTAAATGCGATTGATAGCCGTGTTGTATGGGATTTAGCTGCTAAGTACTTAATCGACGAAAACCAAAAAGTATACCTAAGCGTAGATAACTTGTTTGATAAAACCTACATTGCTAACCGTGCAAATGGCGGTATTCAACCTGGTAAGCCACGTTCAGTACAAATGGGCTACTCTTACAGTTTTTAATAAAGTGCTAACTTAAAAGTACAAAAAAGCCGAGGTTGATTAAATCAATCTCGGCTTTTTAATGCCTATGTAATTAATAGGCTTAATTTGTTTCTGCGCGCTGGCGTAATACTTCAAATAAACAAATACCGGTTGCAACCGATACATTTAAACTTGAAACCGTGCCCGCCATTGGAATTTTAACGAGTACATCACAGTGCTCACGGGTTAAACGGCGCATACCCTCGCCTTCAGCTCCCATCACAATCGCCATTGGGCCTGTTAAGCTGGCATCAAACACATGTGTGTCGGTTTCACCGGCTGTGCCTACAACCCATACACCTGCGTCTTTTATTTCGCGTAATGTACGTGCAAGGTTAGTAACCTGAATAAGCGGTACTGTTTCAGCTGCGCCACAGGCCACTTTACGTGCCGTGCCATTAAGCTTTGCTGACTTGTCTTTAGGAACTATCACCGCATGAACACCGGCAGCATCGGCGCTACGTAAGCAGGCACCTAAATTATGCGGATCGGTAATGCCATCAAGTACCAGTAAAAACGGGGTGTCTTCGCGTTCAATGATCTCATCAAGATCTTTTTCGTTAAACACACGTGCCGCTTTCACGTTGGCGATAATGCCTTGATGTTGTTCATCTTTCGCTTTGTTATCAAGCGCTTTTCGTTGCATAAACTGTACTGAAATACCAAACTGACGCGCTTGCTCAATCACTGGCGATAAGCGCTTATCATCACGTCCTTTAAGGGCGTATATTTCTATAAAACGCTCTGGCTCTTTTGCCAAAATTGCTTCAACAGAGTGAAAGCCAAAAATTAATTCATTACTCACGAATTGTTTGCTCCTGGGCTACTACGTTTACGGGCATTTTTACCTGGTCTTTTAGGCTTTTTGACCGCTTTCTTTTTGGTTTTTTTCTTAGCGGTGGTGTCATCCGCTTTTACTTTTGATTTACTCGCTGATTTGCCTTTTGCAGCAGGCTTTTTACCCGCCTTTGGCTTTTTGTCATCACTTGCTGACTTTTTACCCGGGATTTTACCGGCTTTAAGTTGCGAGCGAACGCACGCTGGAGCATTTTTTTTAGGTGCACGACGACGCGCATAACGATCTTGAGCAACATCGCCTTTAAGCGTTAAGTTTATACGACGATCATCTAAGCTTACCGAGGCAACCTGCACAGTGACTTTGTCGCCTAAACGATAAACCGTATGTGTGTGCTCACCCACCAAACAATGTTTAGCTGCATCATGCTGGAAATATTCATCACCTAAATTAGTAACATGTATTAATCCATCAATTTGTAAGTCATCTAAACGAATAAATAAACCAAAGTTAGTAACCGATGAAATAACCCCGTTAAACTCCATGCCTACATGATCTTGCATGTATTCACATTTTAACCAATCGGCTACTTCACGGGTGGCATCGTCTGCGCGGCGCTCAGTGGTAGAACATTGCTCACCAAGTTGATCGACTTCATCATCGCTGTAAGCGTATTCACCAGAGGTTTGCTGCCCTTGTGCTTTTAATACCGCTTTAATTGCACGATGCACCACTAAATCTGGGTAACGGCGAATTGGCGAGGTAAAGTGCGCGTAAGCCGATAATGCTAAACCAAAGTGACCTATGTTATCTGGCTGATAAACCGCTTGCTTCATTGAGCGCAGCAGCATAGTTTGAATAAGTTCAGCCTCTGGGCGGTCACCTAAACGAGCCAATACATGAGTGATTTCTTTCGGGGTTGGTTCATCACTTAGCGTGCTTTCAATCCCCAGCTCAGTTAAAAACTGAGTAAAGTTACCCAGCTTTTCGCTATCGGGCTCATCATGTACTCGATACAGTGCGCTGGCTTCATGTTTTTCCAGTAATTTAGCAGCCGAAACATTGGCTAAAATCATACATTCTTCAATGAGCTTATGCGCATCGTTACGAATAACTGGCACAATTGATTCTATTTTACGCTGTGCGTTAAATACAAAACGAGTTTCGAGTGTTTCAAACTCAATGGCACCACGCTCTTGGCGCGCTGCTTTTAATGCCATGTACATTTGCTGTAAGTCAGTTAAATGTGGCACTACAGCTGCGTATTCTTTACGTAGCTTTTCATCGTTTTGTAAAATGGCATTTACTTTGGTGTAAGTTAAACGTGCATGTGAGTTCATCACCGCTTCGTAAAACTTATAACCTGACAGCTTACCCTCTTGCGATACGGTCATTTCTGCAACCATACAAAGGCGATCAACCTCAGGGTTAAGCGAGCACAAACCGTTAGACAATACTTTTGGCAGCATTGGAATAACTTGCTCAGGGAAATACACTGAGTTACCGCGCTCTATCGCTTCTTTGTTAAGCGGCGTGTTCATACCTACATAATGGGATACATCGGCAATGGCTACCCATAAGCGCCAGCCACCTGACTTTTTAGGCTCACAATAAACAGCGTCATCAAAGTCGCGAGCGTCTTCGCCATCAATAGTGACAAGTGGTAAGCCGCGTAAATCAACTCGACCTTGTTTATCGGCTTCTTCAACAAATTCACCTAAGTGGGCAACTTGCTGTTCAACCTCTTCAGGCCATACGTGTGGAATATCGTGATTACGCAGCGCAACTTCAATTTCCATACCCGGCGCTAAATGCTCGCCCAGTACGTCGATAACTTTACCTACCGCATTCATATTACGGCTTGGATTTTGGGTTATTTGCACTTGCACCATTTGGTTATGACGCGCGCCTTTTTCGTTACCCGGTAGGATAATAATGTCTTGGGTAATGCGCGGATCTTCAGCCACAACAACGGCAATACCATGCTCAACAAAATAACGCCCTACAATGGGTGCGCGCTCGTTAGTGAGTACTTTGATGATGCGTGCGTCGCATTTTGAGCCTGAGCCGCGTTTAGTGCCTTTGGCAAGAACGATGTCACCGTGTAGCACCATATTCATTTGATGCTTGGCAATAAACCAATCTTTGCTCTCGCCTTCAACTTCTAAAAAGCCAAAACCGTCTCTGTGGCCGACTACTTTGCCTTTGGTTAAACCGGCTTCGTCAATCAGGGCATAACATTTAAATTTATTAAAATACAGCTGCCCATCACGCTCCATGGCGCGAAGTCGGCGCTTAAATGCTATTTGTCGTTCTTCATCGTTGACTGCGAGTTCTTCACATAGTTGTGCGTAGTTAGCAGGTTTGGAACGCTCTTGCAGGTGAGTAAGTATAAACTCACGACTAGGGACTGGGTTTTCGTACTTTTCTTGTTCTCGACTGAGATTTGGATCTTGGTTTGACATTCACTATCTTGTTAGTTGGTTATGTAAGTATTTTAACTCATATACTCGCAATGAGACAGGTAAAAGCCATTAAACTTTTAATAAAGCGTTATTACCTTTTGCATTTTGTGAAAATATAACTAAATAACGCTTAACATGTACTTAATTTAAGAGCTTAAAAGTGAGTAAAATAGCAGTGCTGATGTTTACTCACTTTTTAAAAACCACTTACTTTTGCTGTAAGTTTTTCCACAGCAAATTACTTATATCTTCGATAAAACTCGGATCTTGTTTTACCATAGTATCGAGTATTGGTTTGTTCATTTGGGTTTTGTTTTGAGAGTATATCCAGCGATTTTTATTAAAGCTTTGCGCAAACTCTAACACACCCGTTTGCAAGGCTTGTTCATCAAAAAAGGTGGCCTCTATAACGTTATGTTGTAATAATTTTTGCGCATCAACGCGCTCACCGGTCATGGCTAAACGATTAAAAAATTGCTGATCTATGGCTTTATTAATAATAGGAAACATAGACGGTACAAACGGCACTAATACATCGACTTCGGGGAAGCAAAAGAAGCCTTTGTCTGATTTCATAAATCTAAAATCACAGGCACACGCCAGTACCGAACCATTACCATAACTGTGGCCGTTTAGCGCGGCAATAATAGGCATAGGAAAAGTTACAATACGTTTAAACAAGGCACCTATCGAGTTCATAAAATCGGCAATTATTTGTGGTGTGTTGTCAGGGTTTGCCATCCATTGTAGATCAATGCCTAAAGACCAACTTTTATCGCTACTTGAGGTTAGCACCACCGCTTTAATATGCTCGTTAGCCTCAATCGTATCTAGATGTTGATTAAACTCGTTTATAAAGGTTGGATTATGGCGGTTTTCTGCTGTATTCATAGTAAGGATAGCCGTGCTTCCTTGCGTGGTAATTTCTATTAATGCTGTCATTAGACCCTCATTTAGTGCTTTTAGCTGCGCTTTTGGCACTTTTCGTTACTTTTATAGTTATAAACAGCATAGTAACGCGTAGTTTTGATTTTACAATCGCTATTACACTTAAAAAATTAATCCCCTAAATAATTGCATATTAATTATTAAGGCTTTTAAAAATTTCATCTTAAGTAATTAATAGTAATGTTAAACTGCATTAAAAGCAGCGCAAGGAAACGTCATGCAGTCCCAACAACAAAGCTTAATTTACTTACACATTGCCGTCCTTTTATTTGGCGGTACCGCCTTATTCGCAAAGCTAATTGGTTTAAATGCATTAGATATTACCGCTTATCGCGCGGCTATCGCTGGGCTGGCAATTTGTGTGCTACTAACTTTGCAAAAAAAACCAATTAAGCTGCATCGCGCTAAAGATTATGTGATTGCCATTTTATTAGGCGTTGCCGTAGGTATTCACTGGGTAACCTATTTTGCAGGCATGCAATTGGCGGGAATTACCGTGGGCATGTTAGCCTTTTTTACCTATCCTGTGATCACGGTATTTTTAGAGCCCCTATTTAATAAAAGTAAGCCCAAAACAAAAGATATAATAAGTGCTGTGGTGGTGATTTTTGGCATTTATTTATTGATCCCTAACGTTAATTTAGGCGATGACATCACTTTAGGTGTTGTGACGGGCGTGGTATCAGCATTATTTTTTGCTCTTCGTAATATTACTCATAAACGCTACTTTAGCGAGTATGGTGGACCGCAAACCATGTTTTACCAAACCTTAGTGGCAAGCCTGATGCTGTGTGCTTTTATTGAAGTGCCCATAACAGAAATTAATGATACTGATTTAATATTGCTGCTTATTGCCGGTGTGGTGTTTACTGCGATGCCGCATTCGTTATTTGCAGCGAGTTTAAAACATTTATCAGCAGCGACCGCTGGATTGATTTCTTGCTTACAGCCCCTTTATGGCACAATACTGGCTATAATTATTCTGCACGAACGCCCCTCAGTGATGACCCTGATTGGTGGCGCACTGATTGTTAGTGCTGCGTGCTTTGAAACTTGGTCAATTTCACGGAAAAAGCAGCCATGAAAATATTTGCACATAGAGGCGCAAGCACACACTTCCCCGAAAATACGCAAAGCGCCATTATAGCGGCGTTAAAAGCGAATGTAGATGGCATTGAGGTTGATGTACAAAGCGCGCTTGATGATTACGTTATTATTCATGATACCTACCTCGATAGAACCACTAATGGCAAAGGCAAAGTGTGCGACTTTAGTGCCCAGCAAATTAAACAGTTTGATGCGGGAAATGGTGAGCAAGTGCCTACCCTACAACAACTAATTGACTGGAATAGCAACCAAACCTTACTTAATTTAGAGCTAAAGCATACCTTTGAACTTGAAAAGTTTGCAACCGTGCTTGAAAGTAACATTGCGAACAAAAAAATAAACGCAGACAATATTTTAGTTTCATCATTTAATCATCATCAACTACACTGGCTAAAGAGCCGTTTACCGTGGCTTAAAATTGGCGCACTTACTGCATCAATTCCATTGCAGTATGCAAAGTTTGCACAAGACTTACAGGCCTTTAGCATTCATATTGACAAAAACTTTATGAACAAACCGTTTGTAGACGATGCCAAAATGCGCGGTTTACAAGTATTTGCTTACACCGTAGATGAAGTCGAAGATATTAAACTGATGCTTGCCTGTGGTGTTGATGGTATTTTTACTAACGACCCTGAACGAACTAAGCATTATTTAGCGCAATTAAATGAACTATAACTAATTATTTAATTGCCATTTATGCTATAAAAACAATAATTTAGTAGGTCACTATTTAATGAGTAGCTACATGCGTATTTATAATTTTTTAGAACAAACACTGTTTTATACTTTAACCCGAAAAATAGTTGGGAATTTAAGTTTTGTATTTTTATTTCAAGCTATTACATTATTTTGGTTACACAGTAGCCTCTCTGAAAATCAACAAAGCACAGGGCTATTTTGGGCATTAACCCTGCTGATTGTTGCCGGTTTTATATTTACTATTTTTTATATGCGCTTTTTAATTGTGCGCCCGGTAAAAGCAATGCGCGATACGTTGATTAATATTAATCAACAAGATGCCAACTTAGCTGCCAAACTTCCTCATTTTACTTTTGATGAATTTAGAGATTTAAGTGAACAATATAATCAGTTTACTACGCATTTAAACAGCTTATTAAGTACGACCTACAGCAGCGCTCAGGAAAGTGTGCAGAGTAACAGCCAAGTAACGCAATCAATGCAACACACTGAACAATTGAGTGAGCAGCAAATTAATTTAAGCCACACTATTATTAATGCCAGTAATCAAATTACCCAAAGCCTGCAAGATATAGTAAGTAACACTGATAGCGTACATCAGGTAAATAATGAACACCTTAGCTTTGTTAAGCTCTCTGCAAGCGAACTGTCTAAACTGGTTGAGCAGGTGAGGCTTATTAATGAAATGCTGGGTAGTTTTTCTAAAACGATTGCAGGCTTAAAAGAGAATAGTGAAAACATTCGTAGCATTTTAAAAATGGTAGAAGAGTTTTCTGATCAAACTAATTTATTAGCGCTTAATGCGGCAATTGAAGCAGCGCGGGCCGGAGAGGCAGGGCGAGGTTTTGCCGTGGTTGCCGATGAAGTTCGTACCCTATCGGTTAAAGTAAGTGATGCAACCCGCCAAATTAGTGATTTTATTACCCAAATGAATGAGCTCGTTAATGAAACGAATAAAGAGTCAGAGCAATTAATAAACCACTCAAATAATGCGCAAACATCAATTGACACCACCTCTGATGGGTTTGGTAAAATGCTCAATGAGTTTGAACTTAATCAACAACAATTGCAGCAAATAGCCAATGCCGTACACTTGCTCGAAGATACCCAAAACCAAACGCATGAATCGGTTGAGCAAATTGTGGCGCTAGGCGAACAAGCCAAGCAACAAATAGATACCGCATTGCATGATTCTGAACAATCACAAAAGCTAAGCCAACAAACCCAACAACAGTTAAAACGCTTTGTAGATTAGGCAATAACAATTTCACCCAAGCCGCGATTATGCTAAATTAAGCGGCTTGTCATTTAACTATGTGAAGTATGTGAGCGACGTAAAACCAAACTATGAACAGCTAGCCCAGCAAATAAAATTATGGGGCCAACAACTTGGCTTTAGTGAAGTGGGCATTACTGACATTGATTTAACTAAGCATGAAGCACAGCTTCAGCGTTGGCTTGATGCAGGGTATCATGGTTCAATGGATTACATGGCTGCACATGGAATGAAACGCGCCCGCCCTAGCGAGCTAGTCCCTGGCACGCAACGAGTTATTTCAGTAAAAATGAATTACCTGCCGCCAGATTCAGGCTTTGCCAAAAACCTTAAAAATAACGAGAAAGCCTATATCAGCCGCTATGCGCTTGGCCGTGACTATCACAAATTAATGCGTAATCGGCTCAAGCAATTAGGTAAAAAAATTGAACAGCAGGTAGGTGACTATGGCTTTAGGCCTTTTGTTGATTCAGCGCCAGTGCTTGAGCGTCAATTAGCTGAAAAAGCAGGGCTTGGCTGGCGAGGTAAACATTCTTTATTAATAAATAAAGAGGCGGGTTCTTGGTTTTTTTTAGGCGAGTTATTTGTAGATTTACCACTGCCTATTGATGATGAAAACACGTTCGAAGGTTGTGGTAAATGTGTTGCCTGTATAACCCTTTGCCCTACCGGCGCTATTGTAGAACCTTATGTGGTAGATGCACGTAAATGCATATCGTATTTAACCATAGAGCATCAAGGGGCTATTCCAGAGCAATACCGAACCTTAATGGGTAACCGCATTTATGGTTGCGATGATTGCCAGTTAGTGTGCCCATGGAATCGCTATGGACAAATTACCGACGAGCAAGACTTCCACCCCCGTACACAATTAAAAAATAAAGACTTACTCGCGTTATTTGCCTGGGATGAAACTACCTTTTTAACAAATACCGAGGGCAGCCCTATTCGGCGCATTGGCCATGAGCGTTGGTTACGAAATATAGCGGTTGGCTTAGGTAACGCAGATTTTAGCCCAGCGATTATTCATGCACTTGAAGATAAACGCAAAACGGTCAGTAACATGGTGAATGAGCACATAGAATGGGCACTTACCCAGCAACATGATAAACAAAGACAAAAGCTGCGCAAAACAGCACGGCTAATACGGATTGTTGAAAAAGGCCTACCCAGAGACGCGTAAGCCTATTGCCTAAAAAAACGCGACATAATGTCGCTGATACAAGCTATCTGCCTAACCGTAGCGACGAGTTTAGCCCGACTAATTCAACTTGGCAGCCAATTAGTTCTAATAACACTTTTAAGCGCATAGCAATCATGCTACTGCTATCAATAATAAGTATTTTTCTCGCCATTTAGACACACTTTAAAGAGTTAATTAAACACCTTTTCAGCATAGTCTAGAATTTTTGGTTTAGCATAATCACCTACGTAAAAGTGAATTTTGCAGCCTTTTGTTATGGTACTAGGTTAAATGCTTACCAAAAATAGTCAGGCTGTACAGCTGATTGTCCATTCTTGCTACGTTAGGCAGCTCTCCCCATACTGCAAAATCAAAATGCTTAAATAATTTAATGCTCGGTTCGTTGTGACTAAAAATAAACCCAAGTAATACTTCGATATTAAGTTGCTTGGCTTGTTGTTGTGCAAATTGCATCAGCTTTTTACCCAACCCTTTTCCTTGGGCTGCTGCCGTAATGTAAATGCTTAACTCAACGGTGCCATCGTAAGCTGGGCGACCATAAAACGATTTATAACTAAGCCACGCTAATACTTGGTTATTCTCACAGTAAACAAAAATAGGGCGTTGAGCAGTATGGCTATCAAACCAAGGTTGTTTATCAGCGACGGTCACCTCTTCGGTATCGGCGGTGACCATTCGACTAGGGATAGTTTCATTGTAAATAGCAACAATGGCAGTTAAATCATCAGGTTTTGCTAAACGTATAGTCATAGAAAATAAAGTAAAATTGATCAATTTAGCCTATAGTAGCGTATGATAAGTTACATAAATACTCTAAAAACGCACTTAAGGTAATAGCATGATAAAAAAAATAATACTTGGTTTAACCCTCGCGTTAAGTTGTGTTTCGCTAAATACATATGCCGCAGACTCGCCCGCCCCTTCATTAGATGCAAACACCTGCAATGACTTCACGAATGTTTCACTTAGAAAGTTGCGCTCAACTGAAACCATTAACTTATGTGATTTTAAGAACCAGCCTCTTTTAATTGTTAACACTGCGAGTAACTGCGGTTTTACGCCGCAATTTGAAGGTTTAGAAGCGCTTTATAATAAATACAAAGACGAAGGCTTGGTGGTATTAGGCTTTCCATCAGATGATTTTTTTCAAGAAGAGAACGATGAAAAAGATACCGCAAAAGTGTGTTATGTAAATTATGGTGTTACCTTCCCTATGCTGGCCACCAGCGCAGTACGTGGTAGTGACGCAAACCCTATTTTCAAGCATTTAAACGCCCAAACCAGTTCACCAAACTGGAACTTTTATAAATACGTGGTATCGGCCGATCGCAAAACGATTACGCGCTTTAACAGCCGCGTAGCACCGGATTCGGCAAAACTAGAAAGCGTAATCAAAAGTGCATTTTAACTTTGTGTTTTCAGTTTAGCCTTACTAAGATGTTGCTATCAAATTTAAAAACTAAACTTACAGGTAGGAGAACTTATGGCAGTTGCAAGTGCAAGGCACATACTCGTAGACAGTGAAGCACAATGTTTAGACCTTAAAGATAAAATTGAGCAAGGTGAAGACTTTGCAGAGCTCGCTAAACTGCACTCTAATTGTCCATCAGGCCAAGATGGTGGTGCATTAGGTGAGTTTGGCCCAGGTATGATGGTGCCTGAATTTGACAAGGTGGTATTTTCAGCGCCGCTAAATCAAGTACAAGGCCCTGTACAAACACAGTTCGGTTACCATTTATTAGAAGTAACCAGCCGCTCAGAGTAAGCAAATCGATTTATTAATAAAGCCGCATCAGCGGCTTTTTATTTATGTGGAGTTGGCAAAAGCCCCATTATGCAACTATTTGGCTCTATTCCTTCCCCTTATGTTCGCCGCGTTAGAATCTGGGCAGAACAAAATAACTGTGCGCTTGAGTTTATAAATCTCGATATTTTTTCTAAAGACGATCGGCCGTTGGTGGTCACAAAAAATCCAGCAGCCAAAATCCCTATATTGGTCGATGACACGCTTACCCTAAGTGATTCAAATACCATACTGCGTTACTTACTTGAAAAAACCCAGCAACCCCCACTTACATGGCCTCAAGAGCATTTTTTAACTAGCATCAATGCCTGCAATGATTCATTGGTTGAGTTATTGATATGTCAGCGTTCTGGGTTTGACACGCAAGCTGATAAACTATTTTTTAATCTGCAAAATGAGCGAATTGCGCAAACATTACACTATTTAAATGAGCATTTATGCGATGATGAATTTAAAAGCTGTGAATGCCTCAACATCAGTTTATACTGTTTACTTGATTGGATATGCTTTCGTGAACTCACTGATTTTAGCGCGCAGCCGCAGTTAGTTAAGTTTTATGAAGCGTTTAGTCAGCGTCAAGCGGCTAAAAATACCAACCCTCGACTCAAATTTTAAAAGGTGGATACATGAGCGATATCGAAATTGAATCACAACTAGTTAGCTTTGTAGAAAAAGTACGTGTTAGTGAGCAGATCTGGGCACTGGGTGCCGATGATGGTGGCTTTGTTGTATGTGAGTCAAATCAGTTTGACGACACCGATGTACTTTTACTGTGGGAATCACAAGACGCAGCACAAGCACAATGTAAAGAAGAGTGGCAAGACTACAGCCCTGTAGAAATAAACCTTGATGAGTTTTTAGATGATTGGGTTGAAGACCTAAAATCTGATGATGCATTAGTGGGTTTAAATTGGAATGACGATCAAGTGTGTGTAGAAATTGAACCGGTAGGTTTAGCTCGCGCGCTAAGCGAATAAGTTTTAGGCGTTAGTTCGCTGACATTATCCCAACTAACAGCAACGGTTAGTTGGGGTATAAAAATAATAAAAACTGTCAAGGTAATACGTTGAAAACCCATCTTGGTCGTCGTCCATTTTCAGCTATGGAGCTGCATACGCTCTATAACGGATATATTTATAGTGATACACGGCTTGCCCGCGAACAAGCTAAACACTGGCATTTCTGGCTGCCCTTAATTGCTTATTACAGTGGCGCTTACAGTGATGAAATTGGCTGCTTAACCCTTGATGACCTAATATTTAAAAATAATATTCTCTGTTTTAGTTTTCATACCCACGGTAAAATTAAGCCACGTTTAGTGCCTGTTCATCACGCCCTTATTAGTGCCGGATTTAATGACTATTTAGCTTATGTAAAAGCACAAAATCACTCCCGTTTAATGTTTGATCTTCCCGCTAAAACAGGGCGCTATAGCGAAAAAGTGCGCATATGGTTTTCAGGAGAGGGTGAACGCGCAGGATATTTGCAAAAATGTGCAATTCCTTCGGTGGATCAACTCGGTATGAAAACCGCCATTAGTAGTTTACGGCTTAACTTTGAACAGCAAATTCGTATTTATGCCCTGCAAGCAGGCAACAAAGACTGCTTTAATTATTTAATGGGCTTTAATGATTACCCTCATGATAACTTTAACGATATAGCCTTGTTAAATAAGGTGCTACAACAGATCCGGGTTATCAATTCCCATATTCATTGGCAGCGGTTTTTAGCCCGAGATAGCCACTGACAAACTTTGTTACTCTTTTCCTTAGCGATCTGCGCTTACTCTAGTAAAAAAAGCTGTTAAGATGAAGTGCCGTCTATATGACTGTTTCTAACAACAAAAAATCTAGGGATAACTATGTTTTTAAAAAGCCTCTTAACCGTGAGCGTTGCGCTTGCGATGAATGCTGCTCATGCTAACGAATTCGTCATTGAAAAACTCGCAAAGCCAAGTTCACAAAAAGTCGCTTTAACGCTCGACCCAAGTCAGGATACCTTTACAGGAATGACCGAGATCAGCTTAGAAGTGCTCAAACCAACACACTACATTGAGCTCAATGGTGTTGATTATGCAACTAAAATGGTGCAACTACTAGGTGAGCAAAACTGTGATTTGAACAGCGAAATGCTTAAAACAGGTAAAGTTAAATTTAGCTGTGAAGAGCAAATTCAGCCAGGTAAATACACCTTAAAAATAGATTTTTCAGCGCCTTATAACCGCCAGAGTGTGGGGTTATATAAAACCCTAGATCAAGGCGTTCCGTACTTGTTCACGCAATTTGAAATGAGTGATGCGCGCCGTGCATTTCCGGTGTTTGACGAACCAAGCTATAAAATTCCGTTTCAGTTAACCATTACCGCCCCCACCTCACAAAAAGTGTATTCAAATACACCTGAGCTAAAAACGACGGTGAATGGCGATATGACCACCCATTACTTTGATAAAACGCCACCAATTCCATCTTACTTAGTGGCTATGGCTGTAGGTCCATTTGAAGAGCTAGAAATTAAAGGCATGCCTATTCCTGGGCGTGTGATCACCCCACAAGGTAAAATTCATTTAGCGCAATATGCAAAAGAGAACATGCCTAAAGTACTGGGCGCACTTGAAGAGTACTTTGGTATTCCTTATGTATATAAAAAGCTAGATTCAGTGGCTGTTCCTGAATTTCCGTTTGGCGCTATGGAAAATTCAGGCTTAGTGACTTACCGCGAAGATATTCTTCTGGTTGACTTAGAAGCTGCAACGCGTAGTAAAAAACAACGTAATGTCTCTATTATTGCCCATGAATTAGCTCATCAATGGTACGGTAACTTAGTGACTATGAAGTGGTGGAACGACTTATGGTTAAACGAGGCGTTTGCAAGCTGGATGGCGGCAAAAATTACTAAGCAGCTTAATCCTGAGTTTGAATCACACCTAGATTTACCACAAAACAACGTAATGGCGTTAGATGCACGTTTAAGCACTAAGCCAATTCGCAAACCAATTAAAACCGAAGCCGATATTATGGATGGTTTAGGCCTTGCCTACAGCAAAGGCAGCTCAGTACTGGCGATGGTTGAAAACTGGATTGGCGAAGAGGCATTTCAAGCTGGTATTCAGAACTACTTAAAAGAATTCTCCTATAAAAATGCAGAAGCTGCCGATTTATGGGAAGCACTTGGTAAAGCATCCAACAAAGATGTAGCGAGCGTTTTAAAATCGTTTATTGAACAGTCGTCATTCCCGCTAATTAACGTTAAGCAGCAAGGTAAGAGCATTACGATTTCGCAAAGTCGTTTTGCCAATGCCGGTGTTGAAGCCCCGGCTCAACTTTGGAATGTACCGGTTGCGATTAAATATGGTGCTGGCGATAAAGTACAAACAGCCAATGTATTATTAAATAAACAAAGCCAAACGCTAGCATTAGACTTTGAACCAGAGTGGATTTATCCAGATCAAGGCGCGCTAGGTTATTACCGTTGGGTAATGGATGATGCGCAATTTAATGCGCTAATAGATAATGCAGCTACGGTATTAAACGACCGTGAACGCTTAGCCCTATTATCGGCAACAGATGCCCTACTTGATGCCGGTGTCATTTCAGCGGCTAAATTAATGCAAACGCTAGAAGTATTTGCCAGCGATAGTCATCCGCGTGTTGCTAACACTGCTTTAGGTTATTTAGCGTCACAGCAGCGTACTTTTAAAGACGATAGCAATAAAGATTTATGGCCTACGTTTATTCAAAATGCGGTGATGCCTGCCGCTAAAAAATATGGCCTAGAAGCAAAAATGGGCGAAGATGGCGCAGTAGCTCAACTTCGTGCCGCGGTGGTATCACGCTTAGGGTTTGATGGTGAAGATAAAAATGTGATCAATAAAGCCAAACAGCAAACACAAACTTACTTAAACGATCCACAAAAGGTAGACCCTTATTTAGCAGGTACTTATTTACGTCTTGCAGCTTTTCATGGGGATAAGGCGTTGCTAGATCAGTTTATGACAACCTTTAAAACCACCAAAGATCCACAAGTGCGTACCAATATGCTGGCCGCAATGGGTTACTTTGGTAAACCTGAACTACAAAAAGCGGTACTGGCGTATAGCTTAACAGACGAAGTAACGGCTTCTGATATGCGTACTATTTTATCGGGTCAAAGTTACACCGATGAACGCCAAGCACTGTTTATTGATTGGATTTATAGCAACTACGATAAAGTAACAGCAAGCTTGCCACCATTTTTTGTGCCTAACTTACCTTACTTTACTACCGCCAGCTGTGACGCTGACAGTTTAGCTACAACGCAAAGTTTCTTTGACGCTAAACTGGAAGCTGTACCCGGTTATGCGCGTACGTTAAGTAAACTTGCAGAGAGCACCAATGACTGTATTGCACTTAAAAACCGTGAACTGAAATCAGTCAATAGCTTTTTAAATAGCAAATAAGTTAAAGTTTAAAGGATGGCGGGCTGCGGGCGACGAGTAACGGGCCGAAAACCTCAAACTCGGGCTAATGGCTGATGTTTTCTCATTTACTTCTCATTGTCTTCTCTTTGTGTAATAAGATCTTAAAAAATTTATTCACAAAGAGGTTAAGAGGCGCTGCGCTTTTAGAGGTAGTAATTAAAGACAAAGGTTAAAGGTCGGAGTTTTTCAAGTTAGTTG
>NZ_PNCV01000152.1:0-12673 GCF_005886925.1 Pseudoalteromonas sp. S3260 | reverse complement strand
ACCAACTGAACTACCACTCCATAATAAGAATATGTTTTACAACCATATGTTGTGTAAGTGTTGGCGGAGTGGACGGGACTCGAACCCGCGACCCCCGGCGTGACAGGCCGGTATTCTAACCAACTGAACTACCACTCCAGCGCATACTTACAAATTGTCGAAAATTGGCGGAGTGGACGGGACTCGAACCCGCGACCCCCGGCGTGACAGGCCGGTATTCTAACCAACTGAACTACCACTCCGCATTTTCGTTGCTGTCTGAGTCTCCCCTGACAGCGGCGTGAATAATACGAACCAGCCCCTACTTCGTCAAGGGCTTTTTTGTTTTTTTACAGGTTTTTTAGTCATCTGACATCGAAAGGTTTAAAATTTCACCTGTTTTGTCATTTTTTGAGCCATTTTCTGCATCAGTTGTTTTTTGCTGTTCAGCTTTTTTTGACTCGGTTGCTTTCTTTTTCTTTAAAAAAGCAAAATTCAATTTAAGTTTTAATGGTTTGTTCTGCACAAAAACACGAATACATAACCAACCTATAAATAAAATGGCCAAATTTCCACCAACAATTAAACTAACCATTACACCGGTTGCCATTACTTTTGGTTTTATAACAGGCTCTGGAATATTTTCTTCCTTAGTGAGGCTCGCTTTTGGAATTTCAGGAATAACTTCTATCGGTCTTTCTATTTCAAATAAATAGGTTGGCAACGTAGCCATAAACTCTCTGTCATTTACTGTTGAGCCAAACACAGAAATTTCAATGTTGTAACGTCCCCATCCGTAATCTTGTAAAGCCAGTTCTCTTACTGCGGTGTTATTAGTGTCTAAGTAAAATACTTGCTCTTCATTATTGGGATAATAAATTTTCCCTTGCATGATCACGGTTTCAGGCTTTAATAACTTTTCATCAATATTTATGGTAATACGGTGATCATCCCCCTCTTCGGTTGCTTCAACTGAGGTAAAACTAAAAGGCGGCTCATGCACAACTATCGTGTCTTGAACAACTCGTCGCTCAAGGACATCGGTGGTAATATAAAATTCTGGCCGCCACTCGCCTGGAGTAAAATTTAAAGTAAACTCACCCGTAAACACACCGTCTTTTGCACTTTCATCAAATCCGTAGCCATCGTCTTTAAATTCAGTAACTTGCTGTATGCCCGCTCCAAAATTTTCATTATTAGTACTCACAAAACTCACATTGAGCGATACCGCATCTTTGAAAAGATTAGCGCGAATGGGCTCGCCATCATTTAAAATCTCACCGGTTACCTTTACAGTTTCACCCTGAAAAAGAATCTTAGGGAGTGGATCAACCTTAAGCGATAGCTCACCAATTACAACAATACGGCTCTGTGGCATTATTTGGCCAATAACTTGCCATGGCCCAGGCATAGGGTTGCGAATAACCACTAGATCGTAATTTAATTCGTCGTACCAATCTAGGCTGGTGTTTTTTACCGCATTGGTTGCAAAGTACTTAGTGCCATCGGGTCTAACTAAAATAACGGCAGGCGAGCCAGGACGTCTAAAAAATATTAATTTTATTTCATCAATTTTGTCATCTATACGAAAACGGTTATCCAGTAACGGTATTTCATTTTGTTTTCCGCTGCCTTTTAACTCTTCAACTTGTTTAACGCTGTGTGCATCGGGAATGAAGCACGCAGCGATTAAAAACAGTGAAACTACTAATAGCGTTTTCATAATAGTGCCTTATTCAGCGCGCCATAAACAATGGCCGCCCTCCTTTTGTACAATGTCTAAACGTGATTGATGTGCGCTTTGCTCTGCTTCGCTTGCTGCTACAACAACCAATGGGGCTCTATCGCTGTTTAAGCGCCTAATACCGCCCTTTTGATCTTCACTTGAGTCATCTTTATTTTGATTAAGATTTAGCTTTACTTGTCCCCCGGTCATTGCCAGGTAAACATCGGCTAAAATCTCAGAATCCAGTAAGGCGCCGTGTAACGTCCGCTTAGTGTTATCGACATCGTAGCGACGGCAAAGCGCATCTAGGTTGTTCTTTTGTCCTGGATGCAAGTCACGCGCCATTTTAAGGGTATCAAGTACCCCACAAAAACTATGAGTGTTTTGATAACCTTGATTTAATAACGCAAATTCATTATCCATATGGCCAATATCGAACGGCGCGTTATGAATAACGAGTTCTGCGCCTTTAATATAGTCAAAAAACTCTTGGGCAATATCTCGAAAAAGCGGTTTATCGCGTAAAAATTCGTTGGTAATACCGTGAACGTCGATCGCTTCTTCTTCAATGCTGCGTTGTGGATTTATGTAAACGTGAAAATTTTTGCCGGTTAACCGACGATTCATTAGCTCCACACAGCCTATCTCAATAATACGATGCCCTTGTTTAGGGTCGATGCCGGTGGTTTCTGTATCTAAAACTATTTGTCTGCGTGCCATATCGAATTAAGCCTGACTCTGGTATCTTTCTATAATCACTTTATTGTACATAATATCAAGGTAAAACAGTGCAAAAAACCGTAGAGATTTACACCGATGGTTCGTGTTTAGGTAATCCAGGCCCCGGTGGTTATGGTATTTTTATGATTTATGAAGCCCACGAAAAAAAATTAAGTCAAGGTTACAAACTCACAACAAACAACCGCATGGAAATGCTAGCTGCCATTGTTGCGCTAGAATCACTTAATCGTTCATGTCCTGTTACCCTGACTACCGATAGCCAATACGTAAAACAAGGCATTGAGTCGTGGATCACCAATTGGAAAAAACGCGGTTGGCAAACCTCTGCTAAAAAGCCGGTTAAAAATGTCGACTTATGGAAACGTCTCGATAAAGCCTGCGCCGAGCACGATGTTACTTGGAAATGGGTAAAAGGTCACAGTGGCCATAAATATAATGAAATTGTTGACGACCTTGCCCGTGATGCGGCCAGCGGCAACAACTTAATTGATGATGAAGGTTACCAACCGTAACCCTCAATATCGCACTATTTTTTATTTTGCTGATAATGTTGCTTTGAGGTCTGCCTAAGCCCTACTCCTTTTATTGGCGCAAATTGTGGCCGTGCATGCCACTTAGGTTTTATTGGCGTAAGTGGCGCAACACGCTTTCGTGCCACCAGCAAATATACACTGCCCATAGGTTTTAAATATTGCTTGGTAAAGCTGCGCCAAAACGCAAACCGCGACAACCGGTTACCGCGTGCCAACGATGAATAAATAAAGCGTTCATCGGCCACAATTTCAAACCCAAGCAAATTAAGCCAGTCTTTAACGCGTGCAGGGGTAAAAAAGCGCCCTGTCCACGGTAATTTTTGACCACTAAATGGCAGTAATTGCGCTAACCCACAAAAGCTAAAAGGATTAAAACCGGTAATGGCAATATAACCTCCGGGAATAAGCGTACGATGAGCCTCACGTAATATATGATGCGGATCTGAGTGATACTCTAAACAATGGCTCATAATGCACGCATCTATACTGTGCTCATAAAAAGGCAGTTCGTCTATGTCAGCCACCACTCCGGTATAAGGGCCTGGCTCTGCAACGCATACTTGATGCTTAATGGAACTTTTGCTGGTATCTAACTCGCCACTTAAATTACCCAATTTAAGCATATGATAGCCAAACATACGTGGTAACCACGGCGACAATTTGCGTTCTATATCACAACGTAAATAATCACCATGCGGAAACTGTTGCCATGACAACGGTTTGGGGCCTTCTTGAAAACTAAGGGCTGGTTTCATTATATAAGCTCGTTATAATATTAATTAAATACCACTTTATAGAGCAACGATACATGGTGCAAGTCAAAGCAATTAAAGCCTTTTCTGATAACTACATTTGGTGCTTAACCACCGAGCATAATAATCAAGCGTGGGTGGTTGACCCTGGCCAATCTGCGCCGGTCACTGAGCATTTAGCACAGTATAATTTAACCCTAGGCGGTATTTTAATAACGCATCATCATTATGATCACACTGATGGCGTTGCCCAATTAGTAAAACAGTATCCAAACGTTGAGGTTTACGGCCCAAGTAACAGTCCATTTAAAGGAATAATAGAGCCTTTAAATGAAGACCAAACGATTACCGTTTTAGGCACCTCATTTAATATTATCACCACGCCTGGCCACACACTCGATCATATTTGTTATGTTAATGATGCACTTGCCTTTACTGGCGACACATTATTTAGCGGTGGTTGTGGGCGCTTATTTGAAGGCACTCCAGAACAAATGTGGCATTCATTTAATAAACTTAGTGCACTACCGAGTGATTGCAAAGTGTATTGCACTCATGAATACACCCAGGCGAATTTGGCGTTTGCAAAAGCGGTTGAGCCACGAAACCCCGAGTTACTCGCTTACAGCCAGCAAGTGAATGAATTGCGTGATAAAGATGAAATAACGTTGCCAAGTACCATAGGCCATGAGCTGAAAATTAACCCTTTTATGCGTAGTAATTTGCCAAACATTACAGAATTAATACCAAAAGAATATTGTTTAGTTACAAAAAACAATGAACCTTGGGAAAACTTTGCTAGTCTGAGAAAGTTCAAAGATCATTTTTAATTTGGGGCTGTTGACCTTTCAAGGTTAAACATGCGCTAACAACAATAATAAAACGATTAGTTAATAAACAATAAGTTAACATTTTCTAATCATATTTGTTTGGAACTTTTAACGGTCATAAGTGGCAATGTTGGCTCATTATGGGTAGTATTCGCCGAGTTTTTTACCCTATGTATTGGTATTTATGAATAAATTTCCTCTTTTATTGGTCTTAGCGATGACGCTAAGCGGTTGTCAAACACTGACAACGTTAAACACAGATTCACAAAATCAGGCACTAGACCAGCTTGAAGGCGCAAGCCCAAACGATATTAGCACGGCGCTGATGATGAACGCGCAATATCAACAAGTGAACGATATCGAAGAGGAAGCCCCTGTGTTTGACGATGTTTGGGAGCGTATTCGTTACCAATTATCTATCGATATTCCCCAAAATCGCCCAGTGGTCGCTGAGCGTAACTATTATGCGCGCCATCAAGCATACTTAGATCGTATCTCTAAACGTGCTGAGCCGTATTTGCACTTTATTGTTGAAGAAATTGAAAAGCGTGAAATGCCAATCGAAATTGCACTTTTACCTATAGTAGAAAGTGCTTTTGACCCTTATGGCTACTCGCATCGCACCGCATCGGGTATTTGGCAATTTATGCCAGCAACCGGCGAGCGTTTTGATTTAAAACAAAACTGGTGGTATGACGGCCGTCGCGACATTGTGCAATCAACTCGCGCAGCGCTTGATTATCTCTCATACTTACACAAAACCCTTGAGGGTGACTGGCTGAACGCAATTGCAGCTTATAACTCAGGTGAAGGCCGCTTACTGCGTGCGATTAAAAAGAATCGTAAAAAGCATTTACCAACCGATTTTTGGTCACTTGATTTACCTCGTGAAACCACTGCCTACGTGCCTAAATTATTAGCATTAGCCGATTTATTAAAGCGCGCTGATGATTTTAATGTGTCATGGAAGCCTATTATTAACGCGCAAGTGGTTGAAGTGGTCAATATTGAGTCACAGATTGATTTAGCGCTGGCAGCCGATATGGCTGACATGACCCTTACCGAGCTATACAGACTAAACCCTGGATTTAACCGCTGGGCAACAGACCCTGATGGCCCACACTTTTTATTAATACCCACCGATAAAGTAGAGCAATTTACAGAAAAATTGGCTGCAACTGACATTAAAAATCGTCTTCGCTGGCAACAATATAAAGTAAAAAAAGGTGATAGCCTGTCGGTAATTGCCAGTAAATTCACCACTAGCACCAATGCAATAAAGTCATTAAATAAGCTTGATTCAAGCGTAATTCGTGTTGGCCAACAAATTTTAGTACCACTCACTGATGGTAAAATTAACAGTGAACATTTACCTCAGCAAGTACGTGCGGCCGCTAATAAAAGTTTACGCACTAAACTTTCTCATACGGTAAAAAGTGGCGATACCCTATGGGATATTAGCCGCGAATACGATGTAACTATGAGTGAATTAGCTAAGTGGAATAAGCTGAAAAAAAATGCAGTGCTGCGTTTAAATCAAAAATTGGTTGTTTATAAATCAGCAAATCAGCCTAAACAGTCAGCGAATAACACCAACCGCACCATTACTTATAAAGTGCGTCGGGGTGATTCATTAGCGCGTATAGCCTCTAAGTTTAATTTAACCGTGAGCGATATAATTAAATGGAATGACTTGGCTGGGCAAAAATACTTACAGCCAGGCCAAAAGCTTAAACTCAAGGTCGATGTGAGAAGTAGCTAATAAACATAACTAATAAATAAAAAAAGAGCGCACGCGCTCTTTTTTATTGGCTTAGCTTACAATGCCCAAAGGCTGTGCGGTTTGCCATGCCCCGCGAGTAAAATCGGGAATATCTATTGAGCGGCTACGCTCACTCACAGATTGGGCTGATAACGGCGAAATAACCGACCATGCCGCCCCATCATAAACGTCTTGATCTAGCGGTTCACCATTTCTTAAGCAGTAAATCATCCGCCAAAACATTAAAAAGTCCATGCCACCGTGACCACCATTGCGCTGCGCCTCTTCACCCATTTTTGTCCATAAGGGATGGTCGTACTGCTCATACCATGCGCTCATATCATAATCCCACTCATGAAAACTTTTTGAGCCACCAGTTTCAAGGGCAATACGATTAGGGAAACCTGCAAACACGCCATTCGTGCCTTGTATTAAGTTATGTCGTGAGTACGGTCGAGGGTTGTCGTATCGTGCTGCACCATAATACTGCGCCCTTTGAGAGTTTTAATCAGCGTCGTGTTCATGTCACCGGTAATATAATTGAGCTGGTTACGGGGGGGATCGGCAGCAAACTCACGTTGCGCATAGGCGCTTCGGCCAAGTGAAGGTGAGCTCATTGAGGTTAAAAAATCGAACCGATCGCCACGATTTATATTCATGTATTGCGATACCGGCCCTAATCCATGCGTAGGATATAAATTACCGTCACGTCTTGCATGCCACTGCGTTCGCCATAAGCCTGTTTTGTGCTCAAGCTCTTTCATTTGCCAGCGCAGTTCATGAATATACGCCACTTCGCCATGTAACAGCTCCCCAAATACACCTTGGCGTACCATGTTTAATACCATTAACTCGTCGCGGCCGTAGTTAACATTTTCCATCATCATGCAGTTTTTTAGCGTACGCTCTGCGGTATCGACAATTTGCCACATTTCATCAACAGTCAGTGCCAGAGGCACTTCAACAAAAGCATGTTTTGCGCTGTTCATGGTATCGATAGCCATTGGCGCATGCCATGCCCATGGTGTTGAAATAATCACAATATCAATATCTTGTCGTTCGAGCATTTGTTGATAAGCGCGCTCACTGCCACTATACAATGCAGGCTTTGCCACTCCCGTATCAACTAAATAATTAGCGGCACGTTCTAAAACCTCTGTATGAGTATCGCAAATAGCCACTATTTGAGTGCCTTCAATGTGGCTCATACGCTTTACATGGCCATACCCGCGCTGACCCACACCAATAAACCCTACTCTCACCACATCCATTTTAGGTGCGACCAAACCGATAACGGAGCGCCCTTGTTGCATAGGCGCGCTAGTATGAACACTGCCACTAGATGCACAGCCACTAACCACACCTGCAGCAGCTACACTGGCTGCCTTTAAAAAATCCCGACGATTAAATTGCTTCATTACTTATCCCTTTTGTTATTATTTTTAACTTACCTAATGGCGATTAATGGCTAAAGGGCCAAAGAGGTAAGCTGCATAAAAATAGGTTTAAAAGGGATAAAAATTCGCATTGTGTTATTGTTTGGGGTTATAGTCGAAAAAAATATTATTTCCTAACTTATTATGTCTTATATAAAAACCATCACATTTTTTTTAGTTATTGTACTAACGGGTTGCTCAGAGTCTGCAACCCCCACTTCCTCGCTCGAAAACAGTCCGGGCGTTAGTTTAAATAATATAAAACAGCATATTAAAACCCTTGCCTCTGATGACTTTGAAGGTCGCGGTCCATTAACATTGGGTGAAGTAAAAACCGTTGGCTATTTGAGTGAACAATACAAAGCCATAGGGTTAACTGGTGCCTATAACGGTGATTTTTTACATCCGGTTAAAATGGCCATGATCACCGCAGATCAAAACATGCAATTGACCATGGGTGATTTAAGCTTTAAAGGGGGTAAAGACTTTACTGCTCGTACTAAACAATTACAGCCTGTTATTGATGTTCGCAATTCTGATGTGGTCTTTGTCGGTTATGGTATAAATGCCCCTGAATATAACTGGAACGACTACGCCAATATTGATGTAACTGGTAAAACCGTTATTGTGCTGGTAAACGATCCGGGCTTTGCCACTCAAGACGATACGTTATTTACTGGTAATGCCATGACTTATTATGGTCGTTGGACTTATAAATATGAAGAAGCCGCGCGCCAAGGCGCTAAAGCGGTATTTATTGTTCACGAAACAGCTCCTGCCGCATACCCTTGGGGGGTAGTTGAAAGCTCAAATACCGGCACTAAATACAGTCTAATGGATAACAACCTCAATGCATCTGAATTGCCCGTTATGGGCTGGCTAACACTCGATGCCACCGAGCAAATATTTGCATCAGCACACTTAAACTACCAACAATTAAAACAACAAGCACTCGGTGAGCAATTTCAAGCTAAAGCGTTGAATTTAAAAGCGACCCTTGCATTTAAAAACGAAGTGTCACATGCAAAATCACATAATGTGGTCGCAAAAATCACAGGCAGTGAAAGCCCAGATGAATACATCGTTATTAGTGCCCATTGGGATCACTTTGGCACTAAACAAACCGACAGCGGTCCTAAAATTTATAATGGCGCCGTTGATAACGCATCAGGCACCGCGGCCACCCTTGAGATTGCTCGAATAATGCAAAAAATGCATCAGCAAATACCGTTTAAACGCTCGATTATTTTTGCCAACTTCACCGCCGAAGAAACCGGTTTAATTGGTTCAGCGCAGTTTGCCTCTGGTGACGTGATCCCAACAAAGAATATGGTTGCCCTACTAAATATTGATGGGATGAACGTACTCGATAGCACCGACTATATTTTACAGTACGGTAAAGACCTCTCGACTATGGAATACTATTTAGCTAAAGCCGCAAACGCGCAAGGACGTCAAGTTAAACTGGATCCTCGTGCGCAAAATGGCTTATTTTTTAGATCGGATCATTTTTCACTCGCTAAACAAGGTGTGCCAAGCTTACTGTTTATGAGCCTAGGTGATACCGATCCTGACTACATCACTCATAAATACCATAAAGAAGCTGACGATTACTCAGCTGATTGGTCATTAGGTGGGGTAAAACAAGATGTAGAACTGATTGTTGATATAGCCTCACAACTGGCGAATAACGGTGATTGGCCAAAATGGACAAGCGAGTCTGACTTTAAAGCCAAACGCACCGCTGACAAACAATAAATACAATTAAACATTACTACTTAACCTGAACTCTGGATAATAAATCTATCTCAAGCAGCTATTTTCAGCGCTAACTGCGTTGAATTTACTTGCAATAGGCTAGCTATTGACGCGTAATTTCGCCTTGTTTTCACTGGAAATCTCTGGCTAGAGAAAAATAAACAAATATCATTTTTGATTCAATACGTTAGTAAATCTCTTAACCAGAGTTCAGGTTACTTAAAATCCTCCTACTCGGAGGATTTTAGTTTTACCCGTGCCTGTGTAAGCAATTTTTCAGCTTTTGCCCCTAAATACACATATATCGCTAAAGCAATTAAAAGTCCCACCACTGCAAGCATCATCGCTATAGCTGGCATTAAATACTCTGATTGCCCTAATGCGGCTTTAAACATAGTGAGTAGTGCTTCAATTGATATAGCAATTAACACGGTAGAGATAAACCGGGTAATGGTTCGTCGTGTTGATGAGTGTCTAAAAATATCTTTATGCATGAGGATTTCTTCTTCAAGAATTGTTTTGCCAAGATCAAAAACAGCCAATGCTAACGTGATATAAATAATGATGCTAAAGGGCTCTAGGGGATCGGACGAACTATTTACGTGAGTTATTAATTCATAGATGTCGATAAATACGATGTTGAGTAAAAAAAGCACCAAACTAAATAAGCACGCCACAATAATGCCATAACCTGCTTTAAAATAAGGTGACATAGTCGCACGTGCGGTATCACCCATCACAAACTCAATAAGCTGCGTTAAACTTACATCAACAACTAAATAATGTTGATTATTGATAGGTTTGTTTAATTCTTTAATCGCAGATATACATAAATGGTTGGTCGCAATAGAAATATAAGGCGCAGTAAAACAAATAGCATTACAGGCTTTTACATTTAAAAAATAAGGCCGCTCACTTAAATCCTGATTATTGCCTCTCTGTGCTAATTTTTTATTGTAGGCACGTTTAAAACAAACGTTATTGCCCTGTTGTGAGCCCTTCTCGTCCAAACAGTATTGTAATTCTAAAAAAGGATAATGCTTTGTTAAATAGCGCATATCACGATTATTAGCGATGCCGTCATCTATACTCATTAAAATTGATTCTAATAAGCTATGTATTATCTGCTCATATTCGTTATAGCGCTCAACACTACTTATATAACTCATTCTCGCCATAGTTAGGCTCCTTAAATACCCTAATCAACAGCTAAGCAAGTTTAAAACCAAAAATTAAAGAATATAAAAATCAATAGATTAAATTAAATACATTGATGCCATTGCACTATTTTAGTGACAACTGCACACACTATTTCTCGCCACGCACAAAAAAGCAGCTGAGTATTTACTACTTAGCTGCTTTTTATGTCTCGTTTATAAATTACATAAACGCTTTCATCCGTAATGTAATTACTGAATTTTTGCGAATTCTTCTTTTGAAAGCTCACCGTTGCTATCAACATCTAAATCATCAAATAATTGAGCTAGTTGTGAGTTAGCTTGTGCTTCAGACTGGCTAATAACGCCGTCGCCATCAGTATCGAAAGAATCAAAGTCAACCGCAGCAAAAGCCGCTGAAGATGAAGCAAGTGCTATTAAAGCGAGTGTTTTAGTAAATGTTTTCATAATTAATCCTTAGGCTAAATGCCTTAATTAAAATGGTAAGAAGTCCTTTTCAAAGATCCTTAAGGGAAACTAGTACGCTGAAAATTCGTCTTTAGAAAGTTCACCATTACCATCTACATCTAGCTCTGCAAACTGCTCCATAAGCTCAGCAGCAACCGATGCCTCTGCTTGGCTGATGGTGCCACTGCCATCTACATCAAGCGTTTCAAAGTCTGTGCTTGCAAATACTGCAGATGAAGAAGCAAGCGCCATTAATACCAGTGTTGATTGTAACTTTTTCATAATATAATCCTTCAAAGTGTGCAATGTTCGTCAAATAAAAAATAATTGGCTCAAAACTATCAACCTCATATCCTTGCGATTCTTTGTCATAGGCTCCCTTGCCTATTTAGGTTGTCTTGGGCAACTCAGAATCAGTAGTAGTATTGAGCACTAAAGCTGGTTACGCCTTAGAAAACTCTGCTTTAGATAACTCACCGTTTTGGTCAGTATCAAGCTCAGTAAACTGGCTCATAAGTGAGGCGTCAACTGATGCTTCAGCTTGGCTAATAGCGCCGTTGCCATCCACATCGAGTGTGTCAAAATCGGTTGCTGCAAAAGCCGCTGATGAAGAAGCTAAAGCCATTAATACCAGTGTTGATTAAAGTGTTTTCATAATGTAATTCCTTCATTAGGTTGTGCGATAAAAGCGATATGCTTTATCACGTTTTTTGCTAAATACAGCTTAGGTACTACAACTTCGATGCCATGTTTTTAAAGTTATTTAAAAACATGCAGTTAGGATGATTTTTAAGCATTTTAATAAAAATAAACCATGATTTTGTTGCTTTTTAGCAACAACCACTGAGGCTGAAATAAATAAACATTTAAAATCAATAAGTTAAATTATAATAAAAAGAGACATGGGAATGAAAAAACCGGAAAAATCATGTTTAGAGCAGTTATGAGAATAAACCGACTCTGAACACATGCGCCATGCTTACTTTAACAATGTAAAATAGTATATATAACGCATTGAAATATAATAACTAAAATAATTTTTCTATTATTTTTTATAAAAACGTTTGAAGAACGATTTAAAAACTATCGTTTTGTTGCCAAATGGCGAATTGGGATGAAAACAAGCTGTAATAGAGGAGAGTCGCTAGCAATGTGTTGCTCTAAAAATCAATAAACTAGTCGCTCACACTCATAAGGGCTATGAGCATGAGCAATGTGTTTTACAAAGTCTGCTTTATTTCCAACCTTGCAGCCATTTTTGTTGATCTTTTAAATCGCGCCACTGAATTGGGTATTGGTTTTTTGACATTACCGCCTCAGTGATACATTCAACGACGTTGCCGTCTTCATCAAACTCAACCTCAACAATAATAAAATGTTTTTCCTTATTAATTGCTGGGATCGCTGTCCATTTACTATTAAGCAGTTTTTTAGGATTTAATTTATTCATACTACGCCTTCTAAGTTTTCTGCTTGAACATACGCATCAGAGCCATTTTTAGTTTTATTAATCTAGGGTCTGTTGACCTTT
>NZ_PNCV01000151.1:0-5010 GCF_005886925.1 Pseudoalteromonas sp. S3260 | reverse complement strand
ACCAGATCTCAGGTTAAATAACCACTAAATTGCTGTAGTAAAATTGAGCGCACGTTAGATCCCAAAACAGAGCTTAAAAACTCAAACTAACGTAATAAGGAATAATTAAGCAAGTGAGATTTAATCAACCTCAGGTAGAAAAGCATCGTTTAGCGCCGCGATTATGCTTTGCTGATCTATGGGTTTATGAATATGACCTATTGCTCCACAAGCTTTAGCGCGAGCAAGATCACTATCAGAGGTGTTTGCGGTAACCACAATAATCGGCAGTGTTTTATCGTTATCATGCAAGATTTTAGTGGCTTCAAACCCATCCATAACCGGCATATTTAAATCCATAAAGATGACGTCATAAGATTTTTTGGCGACCATTTCACACGCTATTTTGCCATTCTCAGCGCATTCAGCGTGTATGTTCAATGCGGTTAATAGCTTAGTGAGTACCAGCATATTAAGTGGGTTATCTTCAACGACTAAACAATGTAAGTTATCAGGAATTGACGATGACTTGCTTAAAGTAGTATCCATCTCTAATGGTAATGTTAAAAATACAGATGCCCCTTGCTGACGATTATTTTCAAAACGAATCTCGCCATTTAAGGCATCAACAATATATTGTACACGGGCAAGGCCTGTTCTGAGTCCTTGAAAATGGTTACTTTGCTCAGTGCTGTCTAATTCTAATTGCTCGATAAGGTGATCAAAGCCACAGCCGGTATCCTCGACGCTCAACGATAGTTGGTTATTGTTGAGCGTAGCGATGACTTTCACCTCTCCTTGCTCTGTAAACTTTAATGCATTACTAAGTAGCTCATTAACTATTTGTTGTAGGCATGCATGATCTACAATCACCGCGCAGTCTAAGCTCGCTGCTAGCTCTCTGATTAACTTTAACCCTTTTTCAGTACAACCATATTCATACACAACTAACACTTTATTTATGGTGGTTATTAAGTTGTCAGAGGTCGGGTTTAACGACCAACGATTTAAACTCAGCGCTTGTAAATCTTGTAATTCATCTAACATCGCCAACAACCTCGCCGAGCAATACCGAGCTTGGCGTTGTATATCCTGCTGTGAAGTGGGAATTTTTAGCTCATCGATCGAGGTAATTAACCCCTGTAATGGGGTTCTAAATTCATGACTGGCTCGTGCAATAAAGTGCTCTTTGTTATTACTTACCTGCTCTGCAAATTCTTTTTGTTGTTGATACTTTTGTAAGGTCTGCAGAACTCGTTTTTCCATCGGCATAAACACAAATCTAAGTTCTAAAAACAATAATGCCAGAGTAAAAAACCAACAAAGCAGTTCAATACTAGAGATCCAATCAACCTTTTTTACCGCTTGTTGCTCAAATAAGCTCACCGCAGTGTCTAATTTTTTGAGTAATGCTTCAACTTCGCTCACAGAAAACGAAGCCAAATTAATAGGCTCCTTTCGAGAAACCAAATTTTTAGCTTGCGTTATAAAGGCCAACACTTCTGCATCTAAGTTGCTTGGGGGGCATAATATAAATCAAATAAAGGTGTATTTAGATAAACTGCGTCACCTTGTTCATCCTTAGTGAGTAAATATTCATGGGCTTGTTCAAATAACTCAAGGGAGTGTTTTAACGATTGAAGATGTTGTGCGTGGTTATCCGTTTGATTAATTAATGCATTGCTATGCCAAGCTATTTTTTGCGAAAGCATACATTGCTTGCCAGCTATATTGATAATTTTTGCATCGTATTTTTGCACTGAAAAGAAGTATTGCATCAGTAATGCAGATACGCTGACCAACAAGGCAATAGCAACTAAAGCCCAACGGTAACGTTTGCGAATACTCTTAACAATGTTGAACATAAACTAGGTTACTTTTTTTGTTTTAACTGTAGCCTAAGCTTAGCAAACTAATTACTAAATTATTAAATATAAAAAACCCAGCTAGTTAAGCTGGGCTCTTGTAACCGTTTAGCGTGTACCTAACGATTTTCTAGTCGATTATAATCAAACATGCCAAATTCAACACCTCGGTACTGGCGGGCAACCTGATGTAAAATATCGCTGTATTGCCAAAATTGCGGGTGAGTTCGACGAATCGCAAACTTAGACTTTAAAGCGCGATAATCAGCTTCCACTTGCATTAGCGGTAACTGTTCTGCAAAGGCCGAAACCTGTTGGGCGTTATTTAAATACCAAATTGCAGAAGGGTAATCACCAATAAAGCCCGGAACAATTGTCACCGTATCTTCTTCATAGGCGCGCTGTCCGTCTTCGTTTAGTAGACTCGAAATATTATAGTGCGCGTTATGGTGAATAATTGTATAGCCTGTGTGGCCATCCTGCTCTTTCACTAGCACATAAGATAGCTGTGGCAGTAAGTTAACTGCTTTGGCAGGCATGGTATTAATCGCACTTAATGGTGCGGGTACTTTTTTATAGTCATAACGAGGACTTAAAACGGGCTCTAATGCCTCTTTAATTAAGCCATATAGCTCTGATTGCGGTTCATCTGTTTGATAGTTAATACCGCTGGGTTGACTAAACTCACGATTGTTTTCAAAAAAGGTCGACAAACTAGGTGGTGATTTTCGATACCAACTCTGTTTAATTGTCTCTCGCTGAGCTTCAGGTAACAAAGCTAAAAAGTTGTGCTCACCTTCTAAACGTAAAAAGTCCATGTATAAGCGCGTTATTAATTGATGGCCAATATTGCCATACACATCAAAGCCCGCAACTAACAAGTAATGAATACGCTCAAACAGCGCGTAATCAAGCACCCACATAGTTTTAGGTTGTTGGCCAATAAAGCCCTTAACTACAGTTGCACTATCAAAGTGTCGAAAAATAGTCAGTGCCGCATTTTGATTATGCCCATCCCCTTTCCACAATAAGTCGGTGGTTAAATGCTCGCCGTTTTTGAACAGATTATTAGCAAGCTCTACCTTGGCCTTTAAGTAACGTTTTTCGCGAACCGAGTATTTGACCCAATTAGAAATCGGTAACGCATTACTTTCCTCTGCTGCGGGCAACTCTAATGCATCCTCATGTTGCACCAGCATTTTACCTACCGCCGGAGTCGCTACCTTTTTAGGATCAGCAAACGCCACCCAAAAATGATCATTAATCACATTGAGTGCTATTTGACCACGACAAACAGGGCCTTTAATAAAGCCCATAATAATTAGCTCAGCTTCATCGAGCATAAATTGATATTTTGCATCTATAGGCAGTGCTTCAAACGTTTTAAACGGGTTTGATGCAAGGGTAGGCTCATAGCTTGGTAAACTAGATACAGTGTAATTTGGCGCAATAAATTGCTGGTAAATACGTGCCAACTTTTCATCATTAAGTTTAAGCGGTAAATGCGTTTTTGATAAAATAGTAGAACGGTCGTGAAGCAGTCGATAATAAACACGCTCAACGTTTGGATTATCGTAAGGGCGACGAGAACTTATTAATTTAATGTCTTCACCAGGGGGAGTACTTGAGCGTACCAACTTAAAAAAGTTAGGTGATTGTGCATCACTAAAGTAGATGTGTGCTAAAAACCAATGCTCATAAATATAGCGCGCTGATAATTGGTACTTCAAACCATCTTGATTTAAAAATGTTTCCCAGTTTTTTACTTGCGCAAGCTCAGCAGCTGATGGCGGCTTGATGTGCGCCATTTTCCCGCCTTTTTTAATCCAGTTTTGTAAGTGCTGAAATTCAGCAGCAGTCACTCCAGGCAAGCCATAAGGCATACCCGCATGCGGTTGCTCATCCGCTAATTGGTCAAACTCACCCATCGTCGCACAACTTTGGTTGCGGCTAAGTGAAAAATCAAAACGTTCATCTAATACTTCATCTTCTGGCAAGGGTGAACTTTGCTTTAATACCAGCGTATTAAATAACACACTACCCGCTAAATTGGCTTCTTCAGTTTGTGCTCGCTCGTTTAATACCGGGCTAAATTCTTTATCACGCCATTGCTCGGTCGTGGTTGCATCAAATAATAATCGGCTCGGCGTTGAGGCTAACAACCGAGTACCATCGTAAACCAACTCTTTACTGAGGCCTCTGTCGATACCTTCAGGAGAAGAGAGTTTTAATTGGCAAGGCGCATCATAACAGCCATGACAAACCACGCAGCGGTTATCGAGTACAGGCTTTACCTGCTGTAAAAACTCAGCCCCAGCACCGCTATTATGAGCAACCATACGATCTTGTGTTTGCTCAGGACCGAATAATTCATTGTAATGTGCATTACCTAAGTAAGCACAACCACTTAAGATAATCAGTACAAAAGTACCTATAATATTTTTTTTCATTATTCAGTCTCATCACCTAAATCGAACGTAGGCATCATATCAATTTGTGGTGATACGAATGTTAGGTTTTCAACAGTAGTCACCACAGCGCTTAATAGAGGGCCCTGTGTTATGGTTAATTGAGCGTCATGCTCGCTATGCGCTATGGTAGCAAAGCTTGAATTGATGATATTCAACTCATAGTCTGCAATGCTAATGCCTATACTACTGTCAGCACTGGGGTTCTGGCATAGTTGAGTAAGCAGCTCATCACTTAAGATAACTGAAATTTCCAAGTCAGGCTGCGCTAAGTCACGGGTACTTAGTGTTTCATCTAGAATAAATAAAGGAAGTGTTAAATTGCTATCTTGTTCAAGTTCCATTGGACTCTCTGCGCTACTGACTATTTAATTATTACCTATTATAACAACGTTCCAACTTAAATAACGATAAACAAGCCTTAAAATAGCCTCGTTAATTTTTAAGCAGCGGTATCAATGCTGCTTTAAACTTCGTTACGACAACAACAGGAACGCCAAACTTCACTCATTAAAACCTGAAACCTGCAGCATTACAGTAATTGAGAACTTAACGATCGTTGCTACTAAGCACCAATGCATAAGGTAAGTGTAGAACCTTCATGCTTTACCCTCTAAGTGCGATAAAACTCAACCCAAGTGACAGTGTTAAATTTACACCGAGCTGTTTTACCTAAAAGTATCCGTCCGGTGATCACC